>DATFFY010000112.1:0-3828 GCA_035249805.1 Acidimicrobiales bacterium
CCTCCTCTCCGGGGTCCTCCTGGCCGGCCTCGTCGCGAACGCGGCGCTCGGCTGGTGGTGGGCCGACGGCGTCGCCGCCATCGGCATCGCCGCCCTCGCGCTCCGCGCCGCCGTCACCACCTGGCGAGCCGAGTCGCTCGCCGACACCTGCTGTCACTGATGCCTGCTCCGGTCGCGGGCGCCTACGGAGCTGGGCTCGGCCTCCGACGGAGCTGGGCTCGGCCTCCGCAGGTGTCTCCGCACGGGTCGGCGAAGCCGCCCGGCTCCGACCTGCTCCCTAGCCGTCTGTCAGTGGGGGGCCGGCGACACCGGTGCCCGCCTGTGAACCACAGACGTGAGCTCCTGGGCGAGGAGCACGAGGAAGAAGAGGGCGACCGAGGCCGCGGCCATCGTGGCGCCGGCCGCGGTGCCGCCGTGGTAGCTGACGACGAGCCCGACCACGACGGCCAGCCAGCCGAGGAGCACCGACACGATCATGCTCACCCACACGCGGCGGACGAGCAGCGCGGCTGTGGCCGGCGGCCCCACGAGGAGGCCGAAGACGAGCAGGGTCCCGACGGCCTGGAACGACGACACGATCGACACCGCGATCATGGCCAGGAGCACCAGGTGCGTGGCGCGGGGGCGGAGCCCGAGGCTGGCCGCCTTGTCCTCGTTGAACGAGAGCGCCAGGAAGGACCGGTAGCCGAGCGCCGTCACCACGAGGACGACGAGCGCCGCGCCGGCCTGCACGCGGACGTCGCCCCAGGTCACGCCGAGCACGTCGCCGAAGAGGAGGCTCTGCACGTCGGTCGTGAACGAGCGGCTCTTCGAGATGATGATCACGCCCGCGGCGAGCATCCCGACGAAGAGCAGGCCGATGCCCGTGTCGTCGCCGAGCCGGGCCCGCCGGTTCACGAGGCTGATGCCGCCGACCATCACCGCCGCGCTCAGCAGCGCCCCGACGGTGAGGTTGAAGCCCCAGAGCACGGCGAGGGCCATGCCCGGGATCACGCCGTGGGCCAGCGCGTCGCCGAGGAAGCTCAAGCCCCGCAGTACGACCCACGTGCCGACGACCGACGACGCGAGGACCGCCAGCATCCCGGCCAGGAGCGCGCGCTGCATGAACTCCGGGTCGAAGGGGTCGAGCAGCCAGTCCATCGCGACGATGGTGCCCCGCGTCAGGCGAGCGCGGCGGCGATGCGCTGCGCGTTGGTGCGGACGAGCTCGACGTAGGTGTCCGCCCCCGAGCCCGGCTCGCCGAGCGACTCGGTGTACAGCTCGACCACCTCGACGTCGGCACCCTCGCCGGCGAGGGCGTCGGCCAGGCGGGTCGGGGCCGAGGACTCGGCGAAGATCGCGGGCACCCCCGCGGCGTCGATGGCCGCCGCCAGGTCGGCGAGCTCGTCGGCGCTCGGCTCGGCGAGGGTGTCCCCTCCAGGGATGATCGACCCGAGGACCTCGAACCCGTACCGCTCGGCGAAGTACCCGAAGACGTCGTGGTTGGTGACGAGGACCCGGCGCTCGGCCGGGATCGATGCCAGGACCTGCTCGACCTCGGCGTCGAGGGCCTCGAGGTCCTCGACGTAGGCCGTCGCCCGCTCCCGGTAGGCCGGGGTGTCGAGTCCCTCGACCGTGTCCGCCAGCTCCTCGGCCAGCGCGGCCGTCGCGACGGCCATCCGGGCGGGGTCGGTGAACACGTGGGGGTCGTCCCCCAGCAGGTCCGGGGCGAGCTCGGCGAGCGCGACGACGGCCGCCCCGTCGTCCCCCGCAGCGTCGATGGCGTCGTCGAGCCCGGCCTCGAAGCCCAGCCCGTTCACGACGACCACGTCCGCGTCCCGCAGGTGGGAGGCCTGGCGGGCCGAGGGCGCGAAGTCGTGCGGATCGGCGTTCGGCGGCATGAGGACCTCGATCGCGACGTCGCCGCCCACCAGGTTGCGGACCACGTCGCCGGCGATGCTCGACGTCACCACGATCGGGGCCGCATCCGCCCCGCCGGTGTCGTCGTCGCCGCAGGCGGCCGCCCCGGCGGCCACCCCGAGCACGGCCAGGCCCGCACCCACTCGACTGAGAACAGTTCTCATGCGGAGCACCGTAGAGAAGTTGGTTATCATTCGCAAATGGCTGACGCCGCTGTCGCGGAGGACCTGGTCCTGGCCCACGGGAGCACCGTGGTGCTCGACGCCGCGTCGTTCACGATGCCCGGGGCGGCGGTCACCGCCCTGATCGGGCCCAACGGCGCCGGGAAGACCACGCTCCTCCATGCGCTCGCCGGTCTGCTGCCGGCGCGGGGAGGGCGGCTCGAGGTGCCCGCCGCAGGACGGCAGGGCGGGGTCGCCTACGTGCTGCAGGCCACCGAGGTGGGATCGCACCTCCCCCTCAGCGTGCGGGAGACGGTCACCATGGGCCGGTACGCCACCGCCGGACCGCTCCGCCGCCTCGGCCCCGAGGACCACGAGGCGGTCGACCGGGCCCTCGAGGCGGTCGGCCTCACGGACCTCGTCCGTCGGCCCCTCCACCAGCTGTCGGGCGGCCAGCGCCAGCGGGCGTTCGTCGCCCAGGGCCTGGCGCAGGGCGCTGACCTGCTCCTGCTCGACGAGCCGGTCACCGGGCTCGACCTCGTCTCCCGCCAGCACATCCTCGACGCCGTCGCCGCGGAGCGGGCGGCCGGACGCGCCGTCGTCGTGTCGACCCACGACCTCGGCGACGCCAGCCAGGCCGACCACCTGCTCCTGCTGGCCGGTCGGGTCGTGGCCAGCGGTCCGCCGGACGAGGTCCTCACCGACGAGCACCTCGCCGACGCCTATGGCGCCCACCTGCTCCGGCTCGGCGACCGCACCCTCATCCTCGACGACCACGCGCACCACTGATCGACCATGCCGGACGACCTCCACACCACCGCCAGCGACCGGCTCCGAGCCGACGGCCAGCGCTACACCACCCGCCGGCGGGCACTCGTCGAGGTCCTCGCCGACGCCGACCAGCCCCTCACGATCCCGCAGCTGCTCGAGCAGCGCGGCGACCTCGCGCAGAGCTCCGTCTACCGCAACCTCGCCGTGCTCGAGCGGGCGGGGGTGGTGCACCGCATCGTCACGTCGGACGAGTTCGGGCGCTTCGAGCTGGCCGAGGACCTCACGCGGCACCACCACCACCTGATCTGCTCGTCGTGCGGTGACGTGAGCGACTTCACGGTCCCCACCCAGGTCGAGGACGAGCTCGAGACGGCCCTCTCCAAGGTGGCCCGCCAGGCCGGGTTCCAGGCCCGTGGCCACCGCCTCGACCTCGTCGGCACCTGCGCGAGCTGCACGTGAGCGAGCTCGCGAGCGAACCGGCGGCACAGGCATCCCGGAGCCGCGCAGCGGCTCCGCGCTCATCGGGGTACCAGGCACCGACCGCGGGGGTCACCCGATGAGCCCCGGGGACTGGGCGGTCGTCGTGGCCGCAACCGTGCTCGTGTCGGCGCCCGTCGGTGTGCTGCTCACGTGGCCGGTGTGGCGGCGGGGCTCGGGCCGGCGGCTCGTGCCCGCGCTCCTCGCCCTGCACACGGGCGTGGTGGTCGTCGTGGGCACGATCGGCATCGCTGCCGCGGTCCGCAGCTGGCAGCTCGTCGAGCGCGACGACCAGGAGGAGGCGGCCGCCGCCCTGCTCGACGTGAGCCGCATCGACGGCGACCGGGCGCTCTACGCCCTCCTCGTCCTGCTCCTCGTGGCCGTCACCGGCCTGCTGGCGCTGCTCCTGGCCCAGGCGACCCGCTTCGCGGCGGGCGACGACCCGGGGGGCCGCACCATCGCCTGCGCCGTGCTCGGCCTCGAGATCGGGGTGTCCGGCCTCGGCCTCGCGCAGCTCGCG
>DATFFY010000113.1:0-2142 GCA_035249805.1 Acidimicrobiales bacterium
TGCCGAACCCGGTGTCGAGCGCGCGGCCGGCCGGACCGGCGGCGTCCGCGTAGATCCCCATGCCCGCGACGATCCCGACCGCGACGCAGAGCAGCCCGCCGAGGTCGCGCGCGTGGCCCGAGAGGACGTGCCCGATCCCGCGCACGAGCCGGTCGCCGAACGAGGGCGGCGGCGCCTTCTTCTTCTTGCCGGATAGGCGCGGACGGCTCCGCTGCGTGGTCGCCACAGTGCCCCCAACCGTACCAGCAGCCCCACCAGCCACAAGGACGCCGCACCCGACGAGTTCTGGCCCGGGCCGACCACACCCCGGTGTGGCGAGGTCGGGCCAGAACTCGTCTGGTCAGCGGCGGGGCTGGCACGCGGGGCAGTGCGTGGTCCCGCGGGCGTCGACGACCGACCGGCGCAGGACGGTCCCGCACCGGAGGCAGGGCTCGCCCGCCCGGCCGTAGCAGCCGAGCGCGAGCTGGTTGCGCCCCGAGCCGCCGTCGACGGTCCGGTAGTCCCGCAGCGTCGTGCCGCCGTTGGCGATCCCCTGCTCGAGGACCTCGCGCAGCGCCAGCAGCAGGCGGGCCGCCTCGGCCCGGGTGACCGAGCGCCGAGCCGGGTGGATGCCGGACCGCCAGAGCGCCTCGTCGGCGTAGATGTTCCCGACCCCGGCCAGCGGGCGCTGCGACAGCAGCTGCGTCTTCACCCGGGCCCTGCTCCGGCGCAGGCGCCGCCAGAGCCCGTCGCCGTCGAGCACCGGGTCCCACGGCTCGGGGCCCTGCGCGGCCAGGGTGGGCAGGGAGGCGTAGTCCCCCGCCGCCACGACGCCGACGCGGCCGAACCGGCGCACGTCGCGGAGCTCGAGCACCCCCCCGTCCTCGAGCGCCCACCAGGCCCGCACGTACGGGTCCTCGCCGTCGACCCGCAGGCGCAGCTGGCCGGTCATGCCGAGGTGCACGACGAGCTCGCGGCCGTCGTCCAGCCCGGCCAGCAGGTACTTGCCCCGCCGCCCCACCGCGTCGACCGAGGGCCCGACGGCGAGCGGGGCGCTCGAGAACTTGCCCGACGGGTGGCCCCACCCCGCGGTGATGCGCCGGCCCACCAGCAGCGGCTCCAGCTGCCGCCGCACCGTCTCGACCTCGGGCAGCTCCGGCACCGACCCATCATTCCGTGCACACTGCGGGGATGCGCTACGTGAACCTCGGCAGGACCGGGCTGCGGGTCTCCCGCGTGTGCCTCGGGATGATGAGCTACGGCAACGACAGCGACCGGCCCTGGGTGCTCGACGAGGACGGGGCCGAGCCGATCGTGCGGGCCGCCGTCGACGGCGGCATCACGTTCTTCGACACGGCGGACACGTACTCGAACGGGGCCAGCGAGGTCGCCACCGGTCGTCTGCTCCCGAAGTACCTGACCCGCGACGAGATGGTCGTCGCCACGAAGGTCTTCATGCCGATGGGCAAGGGCCAGAACGAGGTCGGGCTCGGGCGCAAGCACATCCTCTCGGCGATCGACGCGTCGCTGAGCCGCCTCAACATGGACCACGTGGACCTGTACCAGATCCACCGCTGGGACCGGCGCACGCCGATCGAGGAGACGATGGAGGCGCTGCACGACGTCGTGAAGGCGGGCAAGGCCCGCTTCATCGGGGCCAGCAGCATGTACGCGTGGCAGTTCGCCAAGGCGCAGCACGTCGCCGAGCGCCACGGCTGGACGCGGTTCGTGTCGATGCAGAACCACTGGAACCTCGTCTACCGCGAGGAGGAGCGGGAGATGGTCCCGCAGTGCATCGACCAGGGCGTGGGCGTGATCCCGTGGAGCCCGCTCGCACGGGGCCGCCTGGCCGGCAACGCGACCCGCGAGGGCGGGGCGCAGACGACGCGCGCCGAGACCGACGAGTTCGGCCGGAGCCTGTACGAGCTGCCGGCCGACTGGGACGTCGTCGAGCGCAACCAGGAGGTCGCGGCGGCGCGTGGCGTGCCTCCGGCGCAGACCGCGCTCGCGTGGCTCCTGGGCAAGCCGGGCGTCACCGCGCCCATCGTCGGCGCCACGAAGGCGCGTCACCTCGAGGACGCGCTGGCGGCCGAGCAGCTCGAGCTCACCGACGAGGAGGTGAAGCAGCTCGAGGAGCCGTACGTCCCCCACGGGATCGTCGGC
>DATFFY010000114.1:0-2704 GCA_035249805.1 Acidimicrobiales bacterium
GGCCTGCGCCTCCAGGACGGCGGCCATCCCCTCCGCCCGGGCCAGCGCCGCGGCCGCCTCGACGATCCCCGCGTCGACGCCCTTGAGGGCGCGGTGCGAGGTGTCCATGAGGACGAGCCCGGCGAACCGCTCGGGCGCCCGGAGGATCGCGGTCTGCACGACCATGCCGCCCATCGAGTGGCCGAGGGCCACCGCGGTGTCCCAGCCGAGGGCGTCGAGCAGCCCGAGGAGGTCGTCGGCGAAGACGTCGAACGAGTAGGCCCCATCGTGCTCGGGCTTCGGGCTGGCGCCGTGGCCCCGCTGGTCGGGGGCGACCGCGTGCCATCCGAGGTCGGCCAGCGGCTCGAGCCAGTCGGTGAAGTCCTCCTTCGCCCCGGTGAAGCCGTGCACGAGGACGAGCGGACGACCGCCCTCCCCCTCCTCAGCGATGCAGAGCTCGAGCGGACCGTCGGCGGCAGCGATCTCGATCGTCCTCTCGGCCACGTCCTGGACCCTATTCGCAGCCCAGGACCGCCAGCAGGCCGGCGATAGCCTCGGCCTGGGCCGCGGACAGGGAGGAGGGGCACGGTGACGAAGAAGCAGGCCGTGTCCCTCGTGCTCCGCATCCTCCTCAGCGGGGTCATGCTCGCCGTGCTCGTCTGGCGGGTGCCGGACTTCGACGCCGACGAGGTCGTGCCCGAGCTCACCGCCCGCTCGGTGGCGTGGCTCGTCGTGGCGGCGCTGCTCACCCTGTTCGGCATCGTGCTGTCGGCGCTGCGCTGGCAGAAGGTGCTCGACGTCCTCGGCCTCCACACCGGCCTCCGCCGCCTCCTGTCCCACTACCTGGCGGGCCAGTTCGTCTCGAACGTGCTGCCCACCACCATCGGCGGCGACGTGCTGCGGGTGAGCCGGCTGTCGCGGGAGACGGGCGAGTCGCCCCGGTCGTTCGCGTCGGTCGTGCTGGAGCGGCTGACGGGCTGGCTCGTGCTCCCGATCATCAGCGTCGTCGGCTTCGTGGTGAACCCGCCCCTCCAGGACCTCGGCACCGCCACCCGGGTGGCCCTCGGCCTGGCCTTCGCCACGCTGCTCGCCCTCGTCGGCGTGCTGGTCGCAGCCGCCAACCAGCGCGTCGGCGGCCGGTTCGCCGCCCGCGACGGCTGGCGCCGCTTCGTCGGCGCCGTGCACCTCGGCGTCGACCAGATGCGGCACGACAAGGCGGCCGCGATGAACGTCATCCTCGTGGGCTTCGCCTACCAGCTGGTGCTCGTCCTCGCCGCGGTGGCCGCCGCCCAGTCCCTCGGCCTCGGCAAGACGGCCGGGCTGACCGCCCTGCTGGCCTTCTTCCCGGCGGTCGCGATCGCACAGGTCCTCCCGATCGGCATCTCCGGGCTCGGCGTGCGCGAGGGCGCGTTCATCCTGTTCCTCGGGCCGCTCGGCGTGGCCGACGAGGAGGCCATCGCGCTCGGCCTGCTGCTGTACCTCCTCAACCTGGGGGTCAGCCTCCTGGGCGCTCCCGCGTTCGCGGTCGGCGGGCGGCGCGGCACCACGCCGACGGAGCCGCTCGCGCCGGTCGGGTGACCGACCTCGCGCCTGCTAGCCAGGGGCGCTCATGACGGACATCGCCGAGGACACGGCGCCGACGCGGCCCCAACCGAGGCTGCGGTGGTGGCGGGAGGTGCTCTACGGCGTCGGCGTCTACGCCGTGTACTCGGTCGTGCGCAACCAGTTCGGCTCGGCCGGCGGTGACCCGGGGCCCGCCTTCGAGCACGCCAAGCAGATCATCGGGCTCGAGGAGGACCTGCGCCTGTACTTCGAGGCCCACCTCCAGGAGTGGTACCTCGACCTCCCCGGCCGGGGCCTCATCCGCGGGTGGAACGTGTACTACGGCCTCGCCCACTTCGTCGTGACGCTCGGCGCGCTGGTGCTGCTGTTCCGGCGCCACAAGGACCGCTACCCGTTGTGGCGCAACACGCTCGCGTTCACCACCTGCGTCGCCGTCGCCGGCTTCGCCGCGTACTCGCTGATGCCCCCGCGGCTCCTCGACGACGCCGGCAAGTACGGGGCCTGCCCGCTCTACGCGCCGGAGGCCGCGGCCGCCTTCGACCGCGCCCGCCCGAACGACGCGGTGCCGGGCTGCGACGAGTACGGCTACGTCGACACCGTCGCCCGCTACGGCGGCTGGATCTCGTTCGGCAACGAGGGCTACGAGGACGTCTCGAACCAGTACGCGGCGATGCCGAGCATGCACATCGGTTGGTCGACGTGGTGCGCGCTCGTCCTCGTGCCGCTGGCCCGCCGCCGGTGGACCAAGGTGCTGGCGTACCTGTACCCGGTGCTCACGCTGTTCTGCATCATCGTCACCGCCAACCACTACTGGATCGACGGCCTCGGGGGCCTCGCCTGCCTCGCCCTCGGCTACGCCCTCGCCCGCGGCGTCGAGCAGCTGCGCGGCCGAACACCCGAGCCACAGCCGAGTCAATAGGTCCGGTCGAGCTGAGCCCGAGTCGATAGGTCCGGCATACCGGACACATCGACTCACGCAGCCGCCGCCCGGATCTATTCACTCGCCAGCCAGCGGATGGGGCGGCCGTGGAAGCCGGACGTCGCCAGCAGGCGCTCCTCCCCCCCGGGCCAGGTCGTGCAGCGCAGCTCGGCCTGCTCCCCGGCCGGCTCCATCCGCAGCCACGCCAGGGGCGCGGCGTCGGTCGCCCGCACGCCCGCGGCC
>DATFFY010000115.1:0-3788 GCA_035249805.1 Acidimicrobiales bacterium
CGTCGCGAGCCGGCCCGGCGTCGAGCCCGTGGCGTCGGCCAGCCGCTCCACGCGGTCTCGCCAGGTCCGGCGGGCGGGTGGCCGGAGCAACGGGACGCCGTGCTCCGCGGGCGGGTCGAAGGGATCGGGCACGGTGCCTCCAGGCGCGACGGGACGTCGACGTCCGGGGGAAGCGGAGCGGGGCCGGGCCGGCCCGAGGGATCAGAAGAGGCGGCTGGTGAGGGCCTTGCGGTACCCGGCCGTGCGCGGATCGTCCGGGCCCAGGACCTCGAGCAGGTCGACGTACCGCTGCCGGGCCTCGTCGTCGTCCTTCACCCGGTCGAGGAGGCCGTCGAGCTCCCGGCCGACCTCGTCGTCGCCGACCTCCGGGCCGACGCGCGCCAGCGCGGCGACGCGTCGCGTCTCGGCCGATTCGGGGATGCGCTCGAGGAGGGCCAGCGCCTCCTGCATGGCCGCGTCGTCACCCCGGTCCACGAGCAGCTCGGCGAGCCGGACGACCGCTTCGGGGTGGCCGGGCTCGCGCTCGAGGACCTGCCGGAGCGAGGCCTCGTCGCCTTGGGCGAGGAGCTTGGCCTGCTCGTCCTCCGCCTCCGAGGGCAGCAACCGGGCGACGAACTCGCGCACGTTGGCCTCGGGCTGCGCGCCCACGAAGCCGTCGACGACCTTGCCGTCCTTCAGGGCGTAGACGGCCGGGATGCTCTGGACCTGGAACGCCTCGGACACCTGGCGGTTCGAATCGACGTCGACCTTGGTCAGCACGACCTTGCCACCGGTCTCGTCGACCACCCGCTCGAGGATGGGGCCCAGCTGCTTGCAGGGGCCGCACCACTCCGCCCAGAGGTCGACGATCACGGGCACCGACTTGGACCGCTCGACCACCTCGGTGGGGAACGTGGCGTCGGTGACGTCGATGGACATGCCGGCAATCTACCGGCGGCAGTACCCTCGCCCACCGTGGGGACGAGCGAGGTGAAGGGCGTCGACGTCGGGCCGGTGACGGCGTGGTTCGAGGCGAACGTCGCCGGAGCGCGCGGACCGCTGGCGTTCGACCTGATCGCGGGTGGGCACTCGAACCTGACGTACGGCGTGACCGATGCCGCCGGGCACCGGTACGTGCTGCGACGACCGCCCCTCGGCCACGTGCTCGCCACCGCCCACGACATGGGCCGCGAGCACAAGATCATCTCCGCGCTCGGTCCCACCGACGTCCCCGTCGCTCCGGCCCTCGGCTTGTGCACGGACGAGGCGGTGAACGGCGCCCCGTTCTACGTCATGGACTTCGTGGACGGCCTCGTCCTGCGCGACAGCGGCGCCGTGCAGGGCATCTCCGTCGATGCTCGCCGCAACGCCAGCGAGTCGATCGCCGAGACGCTCGCGGCGATCCACGCCGTGGACCCCGACGCCGTCGGCCTCGGCGACCTCGGGAAGAAGGACGGCTACATCGCCCGGCAGCTCAAGCGGTGGTACGGGCAGTTCGAGCAGTCGAAGACCCGCGAGGTGCCCCTCGTCGACGAGGTCCACGACGCGCTGGCGGCCCGGATCCCCGAGCAGGGTCGGGCGGCGATCGTGCACGGCGACTACCGGCTCGACAACTGCATGACCGACGAGAAGGGCAACATCATCGCGGTCCTCGACTGGGAGATCTGCACGCTCGGCGATCCCCTCGCCGACGTCGGCCTGCTGATGGTGTATTGGACCGAGGCCGACGACGCGGCCGTCCTCCTCACCGCGCCCACCGCCTCCGAGGGCTTCCTCAAGCGGCAGGACCTGCTCGACGTGTACGCGGACCGCTCCGGTCGCGACCTGTCGCAGGTCGACTTCTACATCGCGTTCGGGTACTGGAAGCTGGCCTGCATCGTCGAGGGCGTGTACGCCCGCTACGTGGGTGGCGCGATGGGCGACACCACGACGGGGTTCGAGGGCTTCGCCCGCCAGGTCGAGCACTGCGCGCAGGCCGCCGCCGACGCCGTGGCGCGGCTCGGCTGACGTGGCCTCGCTCTACGAGCTCGTCGAGCGCCCCGACCTCGCGTCCCCCGTCCTCGTGATGGTCCTCAAGGGCTGGGTGGACGCCGGGCTCGGCGCGGACGGCGCCGCCGAGGTCCTCGTCGACGGGCTCGAGCGGCGCACGGTCGCGCGCTTCGATGCCGACGCGCTGCTCGACTGGCGGGCCCGGCGGCCGGTGCTGCGCCTCGAGGACGGCATCAACGCGCAGCTGTCATGGGAGGAGACCGAGCTCAGCTGGGCCGAGGACGCGGACGGCAACGACGTGCTGCTCCTGCTCGGCAACGAGCCCGACCACTCGTGGCTGGCCTTCACCGAGCAGGTCGTCGACCTCGCCGCGGACCTCGGCGCCCGCCTCGTGCTCGGGCTGGGCGCGTACCCTGCGCCCGCCCCGCACACCCGCTCCCCGCTCGTCGCCGCATCCGCGTCGCACCCGGACCTCGCGGCCGGGCTCGTCCGCTCCTCCGTGGAGGTGCCGACGGGCGTGCAGGGGATGATCGAGCGCAAGGCCGCCCTGCGGGGGATCCCGGCGCTGGGCCTGTGGGTGCAGGTGCCGCACTACGTCGCGGCGATGCCGTACCCGGCAGCCAGCCTCACCCTGCTCGAGGAGGCGAACCGCGTCGGCGGCCTGCGCCTGCCCGTCGCCGACCTGGCCGAGCGGGCCGCGGCCAACCGGCACCGCCTGGACGAGCTGATCGCCCAGAACCCCGAGCACCTGGCGATGGTCGCCCAGCTCGAGGCCCAGGCCGACGAGGCGGCAGCCAGCGCCGAGCTCTCGGCCACCTCCGGCGACGAGCTCGCCGCCGAGCTCGAGCGGTACCTCCGCGAGCACGGCTGACGAACTAGACCGCTCAGTCAAGTCCGCGGCTAGGGTCGCCTCCATGCGCATCGACGGTGGAATCGGTGGGGACCTCCGCAGCGTCGGCAAGGCCGCGCGCGCCCAAGAGGAGCAGGGCTACGACGGCCTGTGGTCCGCGGAGACGGCCCACGATCCGTTCTTCCCCCTCCTGCTGGCCTCGCAGGAGACGGAGAGGGTGGAGCTCGGGACCGGCATCGCGGTGGCCTTCGCCCGCAACCCGATGAACCTGGCCCAGGTCGCGTGGGATCTGCAGGCCGCCTCCGGCGGTCGGTTCATCCTGGGACTGGGCAGCCAGATCAAGCCGCACATCACCAAGCGGTTCTCGATGCCGTGGTCACAGCCGGCCGCCCGCATGCGAGAGATGATCCTCGCCATCCGCGCGATCTGGGCGTCGTGGAACGAGGGCACCAAGCTCGACTTCCGCGGCGACTTCTACACGCACACGCTGATGACGCCGTTCTTCAACCCGGGCCCCAACCCGCACGGCGACGCCAAGATCTTCCTCGCCGGCGTCGGCGAGCGGATGACCGAGGTGGCGGGCGAGGTGTGCGACGGGTTCCTCTGCCACGCGTTCACCACCGAGCGGTACCTCCGCGAGGTCACGCTGCCCGCGCTCGAGCGCGGTGCGGCGAAGGCCGGCCGCACCGTCGCCGACGTCGAGATCTCCGGTCCGGCGTTCGTCGTGACGGGGACGACCGAGGAGGAGCTCACCGCATCGAAGTCGGGCGTGAAGCAGCAGATCGCCTTCTACGGCTCGACGCCCGCCTACCGCGGCGTGCTCGAGCTGCACGGCTGGGGCGACCTCCAGGACGAGCTGAACCGCATGTCCAAGGAGGGGCGGTGGCAGGAGATGGGCGAGCTCATCACCGACGACATCCTCGACGCCTTCGCGATCATCGCGGAGCCCGAGCAGATCGCGGCGGGGCTC
>DATFFY010000116.1:0-16406 GCA_035249805.1 Acidimicrobiales bacterium
GCTCCCGTCGTGGCCCCGGCGCCGGATCCGGGCGCACTGCTGCCGCCGCCCCGGGTCCCGGAGCCCGAGCGGGGGAAGCCCTGTGCGGCGCTGTCCCTCCCGGCGCCCCAGGAGGTGGGCGGCCTGCAGAACCTGATCCGACTGGTGCCGCTGTTCGGCCCCTTCTCGCCGGAGGCGTTCGCGATGCTGCCGGCCTTCGAGCCCGGCTTCCAGGTGCTCGGACCGCTGTTCCCGGTGTTCGAGGACGGTCTGGACCAGGCCGCGCCCGTGCTCGATCCGCTGACCGTCGTCGTGCAGCGGCTCGGCGACGCGGGCTACGGCGCGATCGGCCCGCTCTACCAGCCCTACCGCCAGCAGGTCCTCGACGCGGAGGCCCAGCTGGCCGCGTACCTGCAGCCGATCGTGCAGCAGCTGGCCGACGCGCCGGGCAGCGAGTGCCTGATCGCGCTCGAGGGCGTGCTCGCCGAGCTGGCCCCCTGATCGCCAGGGGTCACCCCCAGAGCGCCAAGAGCTGCTCGTTCAGCGGGTCCCCGGTGAACTGGATCTCGTGCCCAGCGCCCTCGATCACCGAGCGCGTCGCGCCGATCCGCTCGGCCAGTTCGTCGCAGATCGCTTCGAAGGCCTCGCTGTGCCCGCCGGACACCACCAGCTTCGGGAACTTCGCGGCGGCGATCTCGTCGAGCGGCACGTCGACGTCCCAGATCGTCCGGCCGCGACGGAAGACGGGCACGAGCGGAACCGCGGCGGCGAGGAACTCGGGCCCGAAGTCGTCGGGATCGCTGCCGACCGCCTTGAGGAAGCCGACGACCCACTCCTCGTCGGGCACGTCGAGCTCCCAGCTGCGGCGCAGCTGGTCGACGAACGACCGGACCGCGGGATGGTCCTGCGCCAGGGACAGCGTCCCCGGCTCGAGCATCGTGAGCGAGCGCGTCGCCTCGGGCCGCAGGGCGGCCGCGTACAGGACCCCGAGGCCGCCGTACGAGTGCCCGACGAGGTGCGCCCCGTCTCCCATGAGCTGCGCGATGTCCTCGGCGTCCTGCAGGAAGTCCTCGCCGGCGACCGGGGGGCTCTGCCCGCTGCCGCGGCGGTCGGGGACGACCAGGCGGTAGCCCGCGTCGGCCAGGGGCCGCTGCGCCTCCCATTCCTCGGCCCCGGTCGCGAGCGAGCCGTGCACGAGCACGGCGGCGTCGCCGTCGCCCCAGGTCTCGACGTGCAGATCGGTGGTCTCGGTGGTCTCGGTGGTCTGCATGGGATCGCTCCTCGTTCGATGGGTGGGTCGGATCGGATCGGGATCAGGTGGCGTCGGCGAGCGCGCGCAGGCTCTGGTTGCCCCGGAAGACGTCGTCGGGGTCCCAGGCCGTCTTCACGCGCTCGAGCCGCTCGTAGCTGGGACCGAAGCCGGCACGGACCCGGTCGGGCCCCTCGTCGCCGAGGAAGTTGAGGTAGGTCGCGCCGCTCGAGAAGGGGGCGAGGTCGTCGCGGAAGGATCGACCGAGGCCGATCATGCGCTCGTCGTCGGCGGGGTCCTCCCAGAGGAGGAGGGGGTGGACGATGAACGCGGCTTCCCGCCCGGCCAGCGGGGACGTGTCGTGGCCCACGCGGGCGACGGCTCCGCCCCAGGGGACGATGAACACCTGCGACGGGCTCGCGGGGAGCTCCGCGGCCCGCCGGGTGATCGCGTCGATCGCGTCGTCGGAGAGATCCGTGACGTGCTCCGCCGTCCAGTAGTTGCGGTAGCCGGGCGGGTCGTCCAGCGAGCACTGGAAGGCGTCGTAGGTGGTGGGCTCGAAGAAGTCCGCTGCAGGTGGGCCGAACGCGCGCAGCTCCCGCAGCGCGCGCTCGCCGGCCTCCACCGGCCCGGCGTACATGCCGGCCACGACCACGGCCGGACGGCCGCGCAGCTCGGCGGGGACGTCGGCGTCGTCCGGGCCCGTGATGTGCGCGAACGCGAGGCCCAGCTCGTCCGGGGCGTCGAGCATCAGGTCGCGGAAGAGGCGCAGCAGCTCGGGCCCGCGGTCGGCCGGGTGGAGCACCAGCCCGGCCAGCACCGCATCCGGGAGCTCGTGGAGCCGCAGCTCGACGGCGACGACGACACCGAAGTTGGCACCGCCGCCCCGCAGGGCCCACAGGAGCTCGGGGTGGTGGCCGGCGTCCACGCGCACGAGCTCGCCGGTGGCGGTGACGAGCTCCGCGGCGACCAGGTTGTCGCACGCCAGGCCGTGCTTGCGCTCGAGCCAGCCCGACCCGCCGCCGAGGGTGAGCCCGACCACCCCAGTGGTGGACACGCGCCCGCCGGTGGTCGCCAGGCCGTGGGGCTGGCAGGCCCGGTCGACGTCCGCCCAGGTGGCGCCCCCGCCCACGCGGACCAGGCGGCGCACGAGGTCGACGCTCACCTCGCGCATCGGGCGCACGTCGATGACGAGGCCGCCCTCGCAGAGCGAGCGACCGGTGACCGAGTGGCCCCCGGCCCGCACGGCCACCTCCAGCCCGTGGGCGCGGGCGAAGCCGAGGGAGGTGACCACGTCGTCCACGGTCGAGCAGCGGGCGACGAGGCGGGGCCGGTGGTCGACCATCGCGTTGAACAGGGTGCAGGTGTCGTCGTACTGCGGGTCGCCGGGTTCGTGGAGGCCGCCGTGCAGCCGGGCGCGGAGCTCCGCGACGTCCGTACCGGTGGTGGTGGTCATCCGCTCGCCTCCTCGGGGACCTTGCTGAACAGCACGACCGATCGTGCTGAGAACCACTTATACGAACGGTCGTGCTATCTTGTCAACGTGACATCCGACGCCCCCTCGCGGCCCCGCAAGCCGAGGGCCGACGGGCTGCGCAGCCGAGGGGCCATCCTCGACGCGGCCGCCCGGCTGGCCACCGTCGAGGGCCTCGAGGGCCTCTCGATCGGCCGGCTGGCCGAGCACATCGGCATGAGCAAGAGCGGCCTCTACGCCCACTTCGGCTCGAAGGAGGAGCTCCAGCTCGCCACGGTCGAGACGGCGAAGGCCATCTTCCGCGACGACGTGATCGCCCCCACCGAGCACGTGGACCGCCCCATCGCCCGGCTCGAGGCGCTCTGCGACGCGTTCCTCAGCCACCTCGAGCGCCGCGTGTTCCCCGGCGGCTGCTTCTTCGTGTCCGCGGCGGCGGAGTTCGACACGCACCCCGGGCGCGTGAAGGAGGAGGTCGCCGCCTTCCTGCGCGCGTGGCTCGGGAGCCTGGAGGCGCTCGTCGCGTCAGCCCAGCAGGACGGCGAGCTCGACGCCGCCGAGGATCCCGAGCAGCTCGCGTTCGAGCTCGATGCCTACCTGCTCATGGCCAACATGGGCTTCCTGCTCCACAACGACCCGGTGACGCTCCGGCGTGCCCGAGACGCGTTCCGGTCCCGCCTCGCGCTGGCGCGGACGACCTGACCCACCCGACGGGTTCTGGCCCGGGCTCGCCACATCCCGATGTGCTGGTTCCGGGCCAGAACCCGTCGGGTCCGCTCAGGCGAGGGGGCGGGTGGTCGGGTCGATGATCCGGGGGAGGGCGGTCTCGCCCATGAGCCAGCGGTCGACCTCGGCGGCGCAGCTGCGCCCCTCGGCGATCGCCCAGACGATGAGGCTCTGGCCGCGGCCCATGTCCCCGGCCACGAACACCCCGTCGACCGAGGTCGCGAAGCGCTCGTCGCGGGCGACGTTCGTGCGCGGGTCGAGGTCGACGCCGAGCTGCTCGAGCAGGCCCTCCTTCTGGGGGCCGAGGAAGCCCATCGCGAGGAGCACGAGCTGGCAGGGGATCTCCTGGTCGGTGCCCTCCACCTTCTCGAAGCGCCCGTCGACCATCTCCACCTCGTGCATGCGGAGCCCGGCGACGCGACCGTCCTCGTCGCCGAGGAAGCACTCGGTGTTCACCGCGTAGACGCGCTCGCCGCCCTCCTCGTGGGCCGAGGTCACCCGGTACACCATCGGGTAGGTCGGCCACGGGTTCGCGTCGGGCCGCTCGTCCGAGGGGCGGGGCATGATCTCGAGCTGCGTGACCGAGCGGGCGCCGTGGCGGTGGGCGGTGCCGAGGCAGTCGGCGCCGGTGTCGCCGCCGCCGATGATGACGACGTCCTTGCCGGCGGCGGTGATCGGCACGTCCTCGACGGCGAGGTCGCCCTCCTGGGCCCGGTTCGACCAGGGCAGGTACTCCATCGCCTGGTGGATGCCGTCGAGCTCCCGGCCCGGGACGGGGAGGTCCCGCCACGCCGTCGCGCCACCGGCCAGCACGACCGCGTCGAACTGCTCGCGCAGCTCGTCGGCGGTGATGTCGACGCCCACGTCGACGCTCGTGCGGAGCTCGGTGCCCTCGGCCTCCATCTGCTCGATGCGGCGGTCGAGGTGGCGCTTCTCCATCTTGAACTCCGGGATGCCGTACCGGAGCAGGCCGCCGATGCGGTCGGCCCGCTCGAACACGACCACGTCGTGGCCCGCGCGCGTGAGCTGCTGCGCGGCAGCCAGCCCGGCCGGGCCGGACCCGACCACGGCCACCCGCTTGCCGGTCTTCACCGACGGCGGCACCGGCACGACCCAGCCCTCGTCCCAAGCCCGGTCGATGATCGAGACCTCGACCTGCTTGATGGTCACCGGGTCCTGGTTGATGCCGAGCACGCAGGCGCCCTCGCACGGAGCGGGGCACAGCCGCCCGGTGAACTCCGGGAAGTTGTTCGTGGCGTGCAGCCGGTCGATCGCATCGCGCCACCGGTCGCGGTACACGAGGTCGTTCCAGTCGGGGATGAGGTTCCCCAGCGGGCAGCCGTCGTTGCAGAACGGGATGCCGCAGTCCATGCACCGCGACGCCTGGACCTGCAGGTGACGGGCCGGGAAGGGCTCGTACACCTCCTTCCAGTCGCGCAGGCGCACGGGGACGGCGCGCCGCGTCGGCAGCTCCCGCCCGTGCTTCAGGAAGCCCTTCACGTCACCCATGTGCGGCCGCCATGATCGCCTCGTCCACGTCCTGCCCGGTCTCCTCCGCGATGCGGGCGGCCTCGAGCACCCGCTTGTAGTCGAGCGGCAGCACCTTCTTGAAGCGCCGCACCTCGGTGTGCCAGCGCTCCAGGATGCGGGCCGCCACGGTGGACCCGGTCTCCTCCACGTGCGTCCGGAGCACGCCCCGCAGCCACTCGACGTCCTCGACCTCCAGGGGCTCGAGGTCGACCATCTCGCCGTTGAGCCGCCGGAAGAACGTGTCGTCGGGGTCGTAGACGAAGGCGAGGCCGCCGGACATCCCCGCGCCGAAGTTGCGCCCGGTCGGGCCGAGGACGACCGCCCGACCGCCCGTCATGTACTCGCAGCCGTGGTCGCCGACGCCCTCGACGACGGCACAGGCGCCCGAGTTCCGCACGCAGAACCGCTCGCCGACGATGCCGCGCACGTAGGCCTCGCCGCCGGTTGCTCCGTAGAGCATGACGTTGCCGGCGATGATGTTCTCCTCCGGCACGAAGTCCGGGTGCGCGTCCAGCGGCGGGCGCACCACCAGCCGCCCGCCGGACAGGCCCTTGCCGAAGTAGTCATTGGCGTCACCGAAGAGGCGGAGCGTGATCCCCCGCGGCACGAAGGCACCGAAGCTCTGCCCGGCCGAGCCGGTGAGCGTGATCTGGATCGTGTCGTCGGGTAGGCCCTCGCCCTTGTAGCGCCTGGTCACCTCGTGGCCGAGCATCGTGCCGACCGTGCGGTTGGTGTTCTTCACGGGCAGCTCGATCTGCACGGACCGGCGGTCCTCGAGGGCCGGCCCGGCCAGCTCGATGAGCTGGTTGTCCAGGGCCGCCTCGAGGCCGTGGTCCTGCGTGCCGGTGCAGTGCAGGTCCTGCTCGAAGGGCGACTCGGGCTGGTGGAGGATCGGCGTGAGGTCGAGGCCGCTCGCCTTCCAGTGGTCGATGGCAGCGCGGGTGTCGAGCACCTCGGCGTGGCCGATGGCCTCGGCCAGGGTCCGGAACCCGAGCGCGGCCAGGTGCTCGCGCACCTCCTCGGCGATGTACTCGAAGAACGTCTCGACGAACTCCGGCCGGCCGTTGAACCGGGCCCGCAGCTCGGGGTTCTGCGTCGCCACGCCCACCGGGCAGGTGTCGAGGTGGCAGACCCGCATCATGATGCAGCCCGACACGACGAGCGGCGCCGTCGCGAAGCCGAACTCCTCGGCGCCGAGCAGCGCGGCGATGACGACGTCGCGGCCGGTCTTCATCTGCCCGTCGGTCTGCACGACGATGCGGTCGCGCAGGCCGTTCAGCAGCAGCGTCTGCTGCGTCTCGGCCAGGCCCAGCTCCCACGGCGCGCCGGCGTGCTTCAGCGAGTTGAGCGGGCTGGCGCCCGTGCCGCCGTCGTGGCCAGAGATGAGGACCACGTCGGCCTTCGCCTTCGACACGCCCGCCGCGACCGTGCCCACGCCGACCTCGGCCACGAGCTTCACGTGGATGCGGGCCGACGGGTTCGAGTTCTTCAGGTCGTGGATGAGCTGCTTCAGATCCTCGATCGAGTAGATGTCGTGGTGCGGCGGCGGCGAGATGAGGCCCACCCCCGGCGTGGAGTACCGCGTCTTCGCGATCCACGGGTACACCTTGCTGCCCGGCAGCTGACCGCCCTCGCCGGGCTTGGCCCCCTGGGCCATCTTGATCTGCAGGTCGTCCGCGTTGGTGAGGTACTCGGAGGTCACGCCGAAGCGGCCCGACGCCACCTGCTTGATCGCGCTGCGCCGCTCCGGGTCGTGCAGCCGCTCGGGGTCCTCGCCGCCCTCGCCGGTGTTCGACTTGCCGCCCATCCGGTTCATGGCGATGGCCAGCGTCTGGTGGGCCTCCTGCGAGATCGAGCCGTAGCTCATCGCCCCGGTGGAGAAGCGCCGGATGATCTCGGACGCCGGCTCGACCTCCTCGATCGGCACCGGAGGGCGCAGGCCCTCCCGCAGCTCGAAGAGCCCCCGCAGCGTGGCCAGCGTCCTGGCCTGGTCGTCGACGCGCCTCGTGTAGTCCTTGAAGATGTCGTAGCGCTTCGTGCGCGTCGCGTGCTGCAGCTTGAACACCGTCTCGGGGTTGAAGAGGTGGTGCTCGCCCTCGCGCCGCCACTGGTACTCGCCGCCGACCCACAGGTCGCGGTGGGCGACCTCCTCCGGCCGCTCGAGGTACGCGAAGCGGTGGCGGGCCGCCACCTCCTCGGCCAGGACGTCGAGGCCGACGCCGCCGATGCGGCTCGTCGTGCCGGTGAAGTACTCGTCGACGAGGTCGTGGCCGAGGCCGATCGCCTCGAACACCTGGGCACCGGTGTACGACGCCACCGTCGAGATCCCCATCTTCGACATGATCTTGAGCACGCCCTTGGTGCCCGCCTTGACGAAGTTGCGAACGGCCTTGCCCTTCGAGATGTCGGTGAGCACGCCCTGGTCGATCAGGTCCTCGATCGTCTCGAAGGCGAGGTATGGGTTGATGGCGGCGGCGCCGTAGCCGAGCAGCAGCGCGAAGTGGTGCACCTCGCGGGCATCGCCGCACTCGACGAGCAGCCCCACCTGCGTGCGGGTCTTCTCGCGGATGAGGTGGTGGTGGACCGCGGAGGTGAGGAGCAGCGACGGGATCGGTGCCAGCTCGGCCGACGAGTGCCGGTCCGACAGGACGATGAGCTTGGCCCCGTCGGCCACGGCCGCGCTGACCTTCGACCGCACCTCGTCGAGGGCCCGGCGCAGGCCCTCGCCGCCCTCGGCGACGGGGTAGAGGCCGTCGATGGCGAACGGCTTCAAGCCGATCATGTCGCCGTCGTCGTTGATGTACAGGAGCTTGGCCAGCTCCTCGTTCGTCAGGATCGGGTGGGGCACCACCACCTGCCGGCACGAGGCAGGGCCGGGGCGCAGCAGGTTCGCCTCGGGGCCGACCGACTTGCCCATCGAGGTGACGAGCTCCTCGCGGATCGCGTCGAGGGGCGGGTTGGTGACCTGCGCGAAGAGCTGTTGGAAGTAGTCGAACAGCATCCGGGGTCGGTCCGACAGGACCGCGACCGGCGTGTCCGTGCCCATCGAGCCGATCGGCTCGGCGCCGGTCCTGGCCATCGGCGCGACCAGCACCTTGAGCTCCTCGGACGTCCACCCGAACACGCGCTGGTGCTTGACCACCGACGAGTGCTGCGGCACGAGGAACTCGCGGCGGGGGAGGTCGTCGAGGTGGACCATGCCCGCGTGCAGCCACTCGCCGTACGGCTGCTGCGCGGCGAGCGCCTCCTTGATCTCGTCGTCGCCGACGATGCGGCCGAGGTTCGTGTCGACGAGGAACATGCGGCCCGGCTGCAGGCGGCCCTTCTGCACGACGGTGGCCGGGTCGATGGGCAGCACGCCGACCTCCGAGGCCATGACGACGAGGCCGTCCTCGGTGACCCAGTACCGCGAGGGGCGCAGGCCGTTGCGGTCGAGCACCGCGCCGATGATCGAGCCGTCGGTGAACGCGATCGACGCGGGGCCGTCCCACGGCTCCATGACGCTGGCGTGGAAGCGGTAGAAGTCGCGCTTCCAGTCGGGCATCGACTCGTGGTGCTCCCAGGCCTCCGGGATCATCATGAGCACGGCGTGGGGGAGCGAGTACCCGCCGAGGTGCAGCAGCTCGAGCACCTCGTCGAAGCGGGCCGTGTCCGAGCTCCCCGGCGTGCAGATCGGGAAGGCTCGCTCGAGGCCGGGCAGGTGGTCGGACTCGAGCAGCGCCTCGCGGGCCCGCATCCAGTTCTCGTTGCCCATGACCGTGTTGATCTCGCCGTTGTGGGCGATGAGGCGGTACGGGTGGGCGAGCGGCCACGACGGGAAGGTGTTCGTCGAGAAGCGCGAGTGCACGAGGGCCAGGGCGGTCTCGACCCGCTCGTCCTTCAGGTCCATGAAGAACTCGCCGACCTGGTACGAGATCAGCATCCCCTTGTAGACGAGCGTCCGCGCCGAGAGGCTCGGGAAGTAGACGGGGTCGGCCCCGGTGTCGACCTCGTGCTCGATCCGCTTGCGGACGACGAAGCAGCGCCGGTCGAGGTCGATGCCCGACAGCGCCGGCTGGCCCTCGGCGGCGGCCATGAACACGTGGCGGAACGAGGGCTCCACGTCCAGCGCCTGCTGGCCGATCATCGAGTTGTCGACGGGCACCTCCCGCCAGCCCAGGACCTGCAGGCCCTCGGCGGCGGCGATCTTGGCGATGCCGTCCATCGCGGAGCGCTCGGCCTGCGCCTCCCGGGGCAGGAAGGCCATGCCGACCGCGTACGCGCCGGCCGGCGGCAGCTCGAAGTCCACGACCTCGCGGAGGAACCGGTCGGGCACCTGGATGAGGAGGCCGGCGCCGTCCCCGACGTTCGGCTCGGCGTTGGTGGCCCCCCGATGGTCCAGGTTGCACAGGGAGTTCAGGCCCAGCTCGACCATGCGGTGGCTCCGCCGGCCGTGCATGTCGACGACGAAGCTGACGCCGCAGGCGTCGTGCTCGAAGCGTGGATCGTAGAGGCCCTGGGCGGGCGGCGGCTGGCGCATCAGGCTGTCCATTTCCCGTCGGAGCGGTGGATCGGGTGAGTGGTCCAGAGCTCTGCGGTGGGACGTCGTTGGCCCGGCGCAGGTCGTGCAACTCTACTTGGCGGTGCTCGGCGGGTGGCAAACCCGTTGCGGCCCGAATGGCCGGGCCGACGGACCCGTCGATACGCTGGCGCCACTTGTTACCCGACCGTCACTTCTGACCTCTTGGGGGGCTCCACATGGCCGGTTCCGTGATCCTCGGCGGTGCTCGCACGCCCATCGGCAAGCTCTCGGGCTCCCTGGCGGGCTTCTCCGCCACGGACCTCGGCGGGATCGCCATCAAGGCCGCCCTGGAGCGGGCCGGGGTGAAGCCGGAGGACGTGGACTACGTCTTCATGGGGCAGGTGCTGCTGGCCGGCGCCGGGCAGATCACCGCCCGCCAGGCGGCCGCCAAGGCCGGGATCCCGATGACCGTGCCCGCCAGCACGATCAACAAGGTGTGCCTCTCCGGCCTCAACGCCATCCACCTGGCCGATCAGATGATCCAGCAGGGCGAGGCCGAGATCGTGGTCGCCGGTGGCATGGAGTCCATGACCCAGGCGCCCTACCTCCTGCCGGGCGCCCGCGCCGGGTACCGCATCGGCGACCAGAAGGTCGTCGACTCGATGATGTACGACGGCCTCTTCTGCGCCTTCGACCAGGTCGCCATGGGCGCCGGCACCGAGAAGTACGCCGCCTCCGCGGGCCTCGCCCGCGAGCCGCAGGACGACCTGGCCGCGAAGTCGCACGAGCGGGCGGCGCGGGCCGCGAAGGACGGCCTCTTCGACAACGAGATCGTCAAGGTCGAGATCCCGCAGCGCAAGGGCGACCCGGTCCTGTTCGACACGGACGAGGGCGTCCGGGGCGACACCACCGCCGAGTCGCTCGCCGGCCTCAAGCCCGCGTTCGACAAGGCCGGCAACATCACCGCCGGCAACGCCTCGCAGATCTCCGACGGCGGCGCCGCCGTCGTCGTCGCATCGAAGGCTGCCGCCGAGCGCCTCGGCGCCACACCGCTCGGCGAGATCGTGGGCTACGGCCAGGTCGCCGGCCCCGACCCGTCGCTGCTCACCCAGCCCTCGCGTGCCATCAAGCTCGCCGCCGAGCGGGCCGGCAAGGCCGTCTCGGACATCTCGCTGTTCGAGCTGAACGAGGCCTTCGCGGCCGTCGGTCTCGCCTCGATGAGCGACCTCGGCATCACCGACGAGGTCACCAACGTCAACGGTGGGGCCATCGCCCTCGGCCACCCGATCGGCGCCTCCGGCACCCGGGTGGCCCTCACCCTGCTCCTCGAGCTGGGCCGCCGCGGCGGCGGGCTCGGGGCGGCCGCCCTCTGTGGTGGCGGTGGTCAGGGCGACGCCATCCTCCTGAGCGTCTGAACCCGCAGCCCGCAAGGGCCGGAGGACGGACTGTTTGACAGACGGCGGGGCGGGTGACGCAATGTTGCGCCGATGCCCAAGGCCCTCGTCATCGTGGAGTCGCCTGCGAAGGCCCGCACCATCGCGGGCTTCCTCGGCGCGGACTTCACCGTGCTCGCGTCCATGGGACACGTGCGCGACCTGCCGGCGAAGGGCCTCAACGTCGACACCGAGCACGGCTTCGCCGTGGAGTACGAGGTGCACGCCAGCAAGAAGGCGGTGATCGCCGATCTCAAGAAGGCGATGAAGGGCGTCGACGAGCTCTACCTCGCCACGGATGAGGACCGCGAGGGCGAGGCGATCTCGTGGCACCTGCTCGAGGTGCTCCAGCCGCAGGTGCCCGTCAAGCGCATGGTCTTCCACGAGATCACCCGCGCCGCGATCGAGCGCGCCGTCGAGGACTCGCGGGACGTCGACGAGGCGCTGGTCGATGCGCAGGAGAGCCGGCGCATCGTCGACCGGCTCTACGGCTACCCGGTGTCCGAGGTGTGCTGGCGCAAGATCCGCCAGGGCCTGTCGGCCGGTCGCGTCCAGTCGCCGAGCGTCCGCCTGGTCGTCCAGCGCGAGCGGGAGCGCATGGCGTTCGTCGCCGCGTCGTACTGGGACCTGGACGCGGTGTTCCCGACCGAGCCCTCGTTCACCGCCTCCCTCGCCGCCATCGACGGGGCGCGGGTGGCCGGCGGCCGCGACTTCGACTCCACCGGGCAGACCACGCGCGACGACGTCGCCGTCCTCGACGAGCCGGCCGCCCGTGACCTCGCGGCGCGGCTCGAGGGGCGGCCGTTCTCGGTCACGTCGGTCGAGACCAAGCCGTACACCTCGAGGCCGAAGCCGCCGTTCATCACCTCGACGCTCCAGCAGGTGGGCGGCTCCCGTCTGCGCATGAGCTCGCGCCAGGTCATGAGCGTCGCCCAGCGGCTCTACGAGGAGGGCTACATCACCTACATGCGGACCGACAGCACCACGCTGTCGGAGACCGCGCTCACGGCGGCCCGCGCCGCGATCGAGAGCACCTACGGCCGCGACTACCTGCCGGAGCAGCCCCGCACGTACGCCACGAAGTCGAAGAACGCGCAGGAGGCCCACGAGGCCATCCGGCCCGCCGGCGAGACCTGGCGTAGCCCGGACCAGCTCCGGGGCGAGCTGTCGGGCGACCACCTCCGGCTGTACGAGCTCATCTGGCAGCGCACGCTGGCCAGCCAGATGCCCGACGCGCGCGGCAACACCGTCACGGCCCGCATGCAGGCCACCACCGGGGACGACGTCGTCACCGAGTGGACGGCCTCGGGCCGCACGATCACCTTCGCCGGCTGGCAGGCCGTCTACGGCTACGGGGGCGAGGACGACGCCGACGAGGCCGGAGACACCTCGGCCAAGCTGCCGGCGCTGACCGAGGGCGACGCGCTGCCGTCACCCGACGTGGAGGCGTCCGGCCACACCACGCAGCCGCCGTCGCGGTACACCGAGGCCACGCTGGTGAAGGCGCTCGAGGAGAAGGGGATCGGCCGACCCTCGACCTACGCGTCGATCATGCAGACGATCCAGGACCGCGGGTACGTGTGGAAGCGGGGCCAGGCCCTCGTGCCGACGTCGGACGCGTTCGCGGTGGTCAACCTGCTCGAGCGCCACTTCGCGCACCTCGTCGACTACGAGTTCACCGCGCGGATGGAGGACGACCTCGACGAGATCGCCGCCCGCCGCCAGCAGCGCGAGCCGTGGCTGCACCAGTTCTGGTTCGGCAACGGCACGCCGGGCCTCAAGACGCTCAAGGACAAGGCCCTCGAGGAGGCCGACGCCGAGGCGATCAACACGATCCCGATCGGCGTCGACGAGTCGGGCGAGCCCATCGTCGTGCGCAACGGTCGGTACGGGCCGTACGTGCGCCGCGGGGAGGACACCGCGTCGATCCCCGAGGACCTGCCCTTCGACGAGCTCACCGTGGACCGGGCCGTCGAGCTGCTGTCGGCGCCCAAGGGCGGGGAGCCGATCGGCACCGACCCGGCCTCGGACCTGCCCGTCTTCGCGAAGAGCGGCCGCTTCGGTCCCTACGTGCAGCTCGGCGACGCGGACACCCTCCCCGACGGCGAGAAGCCGCGCATGTCGTCTTTGTTCCAGACGATGTCGCTCTCGACGATCACGCTCGACGAGGCCCTGCAGCTCCTCACGCTCCCGCGCACCGTCGGCGAGCACCCGGAGGGCGGCGAGATCGTGGCCGCCAACGGCCGCTACGGGCCGTTCCTGAAGTGGGGCGAGGAGACCCGCAGCCTCGACAGCGAGGAGAAGCTGCTCACCGTCACCGTCGACGAAGCCGTGACGGTGCTGGCCCAGCCGAAGCAGTTCGGGCGGCGGCGGGCCGCCCCGGCCCCGCCGCTGCGCGAGCTCGGAGCCGATCCCGCGTCCGGGCAGCCGGTGGTGGTGAAGGAGGGTCGCTTCGGGCCCTACGTCACCGACGGCGAGACCAACGCGTCGCTCCGCAAGGGCGACACCGTCGAGAACGTCACGATCGAGCGGGCCGCCGAGCTCCTCCAGATCCGGCGCGAGACGGCGCCCGCGAAGAAGGCCAGGAAGGGCACGGCGAAGAAGAAGGCCCCCGCCAAGAAGGCGGCGAAGAAGGCGACCACCAAGAAGACCGCGGCCAAGAAGGCCACGGCGGAGGGGGACACCGGCGAGCCCGACCCGGCCGGGGACGGGTGACCAGCGCACGGATCCCGGGCGACCCGGCGTCCGAGGCGCCCACGGAGCCCACGCCGATCGTCCCGGACGAGGCGGGTCGGCCGGGCTGGCACGTCCGGATGTTCGGCTCCCACCAGTTCTTCCACCTCTGGCTGACCCAGGTCGTGTCGGCCACGGGCGACTGGCTGGGCTTCCTCGCCATCGCCGCGCTCGCCACCCGCATCGGCTCGCGGCCCGAGGCCGCGGTGGGTGTGGTGATGGCCGCCCGCATCGTCCCCGGCTTCTTCCTCGGACCCGCCTCGGGCGTGATCGCCGATCGCTTCGACCGCAAGAGGGTCATGGTCGTGTGCGACGTCGGCCGGGCCGGGGTGCTCGCGACGCTGCCGTTCGTCGACAGCGTGTGGCAGCTGGTGGTGGCGTCCCTCGTCCTCGAGATCTTCACGCTGCTGTGGACGCCGGCGAAGGAGGCGTCCGTCCCGAACATCGTCCCGGCCGACCACCTCACCACCGCGAACTCGCTCTCGCTGGTGGCCGCCTACGGGACGATGCCGATCGCCGCCGGCCTCTTCTCGTTGCTCGCGCAGGTGGCCGAGTGGCTCGGTGGGGTCGACGCCCTCAGCGGGCTCAAGACCGACAAGGAGGCGATCGCCTTCTTCGTGGACGCGGCGACGTTCCTCTTCTCCGCGTTCATGATCTCCCGGCTCCGGCTGCCCCGCGTCGAGCGGGTCGCGAGCCGCGAGAAGAGCCGCATCGACTTCGGCCAGGCCTTCCACGAGCTGAAGGAGGGGTGGCAGTTCATCTTCGTGAACCCGGTGGTGCGGGCCGTGAACCTCGGCCTCGCCTGCGGGCTGATCGGCGGGGGGATGCTCGTGCCCCTGGGCCCGGTGTTCTCGATCAAGGTCCTCGACGCGGGCACGGAGGGGTTCGGCCTCTTCATCTTCGCCCTCGGGATCGGCGTCGCGATCGGCGTCGTGCTCCTGTCGATCTTCCAGCGGCGCATCCCGAAGGCCGAGGTGTTCGCGGGCTCGTTGCTCGTCGCGGGTCCGGCGCTCGTCGTGGCCGCGTCGATGTCCGAGCTGTGGCTCGCGGCGCTGTTCGTCGCCGTCGTGGGCGTCTGCGCCGGCTCGGTGTACGTCCTGGGCTTCACCCTGCTGCACGAGAGCGTCGACGACGACCTCCGGGGCCGCGTCTTCAGCGCGCTGTACACGCTCGTGCGCTTCTGCGTGCTGATCGCCTTCGCCGTCGGGCCCCTGCTGTCCGACCTGCTCGACTCCCTGAGCGAGCGGCTCCTCGACGGCCGCATCTCGCTCGGCGGCGGTGAGATCGGCCTGCCCGGCGTGCGCCTCACGCTGTGGCTGGCCGGGTTCATCATCGTCGTCGCGGGCGTCATCGCCGTGCGCTCGCTCCGGCCCGTCGGCTCGGCCGGGCTGAAGGGCCTGCGCGAGGACATCGTCGCCGGCTTCACCTCGCCGATCACCCAGGTGAAGGCGAGCCACGACCACCCATCGGTGCCCCGCAAGAAGGGCCAGCGGTGACCGGGCACTTCATCGCGTTCGAGGGCGGGGAGGGGAGCGGCAAGTCGACCCAGGCCGCCCGCCTGGCCGCCCGCGTCGGCGCCCTGCTCACGCACGAGCCGGGCGACACGCCCCTGGGCGCCGCGGTGCGGGCCGTCCTCCTCGACGCCGCCGACCTCGACATCACGCCGCGGGCCGAGGCCCTCCTCATGGCCGCCGACCGGGCCCAGCACGTCACCGAGCTCATCCGCCCCGCCCTCGCCTCCGGGCGCACGGTGATCACGGACCGGTACACGCCGTCGTCGATCGCGTACCAGGGCTACGGCCGACAGCTCGACCCGCGCGAGGTGGCCGAGCTCTCGGCCTGGGCCACCCAGGACCTCATGCCCGATCTCGTGCTGCTCCTCGAGGTGCCGCTGTCGGTCTCGCAGGAGCGCACCGGCGGCGCCCGCGACCGCCTCGAGGCCGCCGGCCCCGAGTTCCACCGCCGCGTCCACGACGGCTTCCTCCAGCAGGCCATCACCGACCCCGAGCGCTTCGCGGTCATCGACGGCACGCAGCCGGAGGACGCCGTCACCGACGCCGTGTGGCAGGTCGTGGCGATGCGCTTCCCCGACCTGGCCTAGCCCCCCACCGCCACCCGTTCTCGCGACGACTGGGACACATATCCGTGGGCGAGCCGTCGCGAGTTCGGGTGTCGGCGCGCGAGGCTGAGCGCGTGGCGAAGGGGACGGCACCGGCGATCGACGTGTGGGCCGACGTCGTCGGGCAGGACGCGGCCGTCGCCCAGCTCACCGCCGCGGCATCCCACCCCGTCCACGCCTACCTCCTCGTGGGACCGGCCGGCGCCGGCAAGCGGGCGGCCGCCCGGGCCTTCGCCGCCCTCCTGCTCTCCGCCGGGAGCGAGGGCGAGGAGGCCGAGCGGCACGTGCGCCTCGCACTGGCCGAGACGCACCCGGACCTCCGCGTCGTCGAGCCGACCACCGCGCAGGGCCGCATCAACGCCGAGACGGCGCGCGAGATCGTCCAGCAGGCCGCGCTCAGCCCGGCCGAGGGCAACCGGAAGGTGCTCGTGCTCGAGGACTTCCACCTCATCGACAAGTTCGGGGCGATCCTCCTCAAGTACGTCGAGGAGCCGCCGGCCTCGACGTTCTTCGTGATCCTCGCCCAGGACGTGCCCCCCGAGCTCGTCACGATCGCGTCCCGCGCCGTGCGCATCGACCTGGGACCCGTCCCGCTCGAGGTCATGGTCGACCGGCTCGTCACCGAGGGCGTCGAGGCCGAGAGGGCGCGGGCCATCGCCGAGGCC
>DATFFY010000117.1:0-21242 GCA_035249805.1 Acidimicrobiales bacterium
GAGCTCGTGGGCCTGGCGCCGGCCGATGTCGTCGCGGTCGTCGCTCCCGCCCGCCGACGGGTGCTCGACCTGGATCCATCACGAACGATCGAGGCCCGCCTGGAGCAGGCGGGCCTCGATGGGGGAAGTTCCTGACGCGCCGGTCGTGGCGGGCACGTCGTGGGTCATGCGGCGCTCACGCGGAGGCGACCCCGTTGCTCCGACGAGCGAGAGCCCGAGCCCGGCGGATGCGACGGCGCTCGCGCTCGCTCATGCCGCCCCAGATGCCGAACTTCTCGCCGTTCACGAGCGCGTACTCGAGGCAGTCCTCGCGCACGACGCAGCCGCGGCACACCTCCTTCGCCTCGCGCGTCGATGCGCCGCGCTCGGGGAAGAAGAGGTCGGGATCGACCCCGAGGCAGTTGGCGTAGTCCTGCCACGAACGGTCGTCCACGTCGGCCGGCTCGATCGAGATGGGGATCTGCACGTGCCCCCCTTGGGTCGTGGCCTTGCCCATGGGCACTACCACACGGGTAATTACAACGGTGTGATCTTGGCCTGGATCCGGGCCCGGCGCAAGGGGTGAGTCGAGATCTGCCCGTGTTCTCGGGCTTCGCAGGGGTCCGCGCCGCTACGCGCTGCGGCGGTCGCGCCCCGTGCGGAGCGCTCGCTTCTGCTCGATGAAGTCCACGAGCACGTAGTCCCCGAGGGTCTCGGGCGTCGTGAAGAAGGCGCGCCCTCGGTTCATCTGCGTGAGCTTCTCGACGAACGTCTTCAGGTACGGCGTCGCGTCGAGCATGAACGTGTTGATGCGGATGCCCTCGCGCGTGCAGCGCGCCACCTCCTTGAGGGTGGCGTCGATCGTGGGCTGCACGGGCGGGTAGCTGAAGAACGGCGCGGCCATCCCCGGCTCGAAGTGCGCGGTCGGCTCGCCGTCCGTGATCATGATGATCTGCTTGGTGCCGGTCTGGCGGGCGAGCATCTGCCGGCTGAGCAGGAACGCGTGCTGCATGTTCGTGCCGTAGACGAAGTCCCACGACACCTCCGGCAGCTGCTCGGGCGTGATCGCCCGCGCGACCTCGCTGAAGCCGACGATCCCGAGGAAGTCGCGCGGGAACTGCATCGAGATCAGGGAGTGCAGCGCCATCGCGACCTTCTTCGCCGCGAGGAAGTTGTCGCGCATCGGCATCGACAGCGACAGGTCCAGCATGAGCACCGTCGAGGACCGGACCGTCTGCTCGGTCTGCTCGACCTCGAAGTCGTCCGGGGTGAGCTGCACCGGGGTGCCGCCGCCCGTCCGTCGGACGGCGTTGCGGACCGTTCGCTCGATGTGGAGGTTGAACGGGTCGCCGAACTCGTAGGCCTTGGTGTCGTACGTGCGCTCGTGGCCGATGCCGGTGCGCTCGATCTCGTGGCGGCCGAGCTTGTCGCGGGCCAGCTTGGAGAACAGGTCCGACAGGGCGTTGCGCCCGATCTTGCGCAGGCCCTTCGGCGTCAGCTCCAGGCGGCCCTCGGTGTTGTTGATGAGGCCGGCCTCCTCGAGCTGCTGGGCGAGCTTCGTCAGCTGCTCGAGGCTCCGCGCCGCGTCGTCGCCGAGGAGCTCGCGGGCGCGGTCCACGTCGACCTCGGCCAGCGCGCCCGGGCTCGACGCGCCCCGCAGCATCTGCTCGAGCTGGTCCAGGTCGCCGAGCTCGTTCAGCATCTGCGCGGCCTCGGCGAAGCCGAGGGGGTCCTGGCCGGAGAAGTCGAAGCGGCGATCCCAACCCATCTGCGGGAAGAGCTGCTGGAGGTGCCCACCGAGCTGGTCCATCTGCCAGCGCAGGTCCATGTCCTCGAGGAGCTGCTCGGCGAGGCCCTGGAGCTGCGCGCGCTGCTCGGGCGTCATCGAGTTGAGCATCGACTGCATCGCCGCCATGCGCCGGGCCATGATCTCGAGCAGCTCGTCGAGCGTCTGCGGGTTCTCGGGGAAGAAGTCGCCGTAGCGCTCCATGAACTGCTCGAAGGCCGGCTGGGTGTCCGCGCCGGACTCCTTCAGCGCGAGCAGCTCGTTGAGCTCCGCCAGCATGTCCTTCATGCGAGCCATCGTCTCGGGGTCCGGGTTGGCCATCGCCCCGGACATCTGGTTGAAGTAGCTCTGCGCGAGCTCCTGGCGGAGCTGCTCCATCAGCTCGTCGAAGCGCTCCCGCGCCTCGGACGACGTGAACTCGTACTGCTGGAGGTCGCGCACCATGCCCGACAGGTCGGGCGGCAGCATGTCGAGCTGCAGGTTGCGTTCGGCCACCACCTGGTCGGTGATCTCCTGGCGGCGCTGGTCGCCCGAGTCGCGGGCCTCGCGGGCCAGCTCGTCGAGGCCGGACCGCTCCGTCTCGACGACCTCGCGCAGCGCCTCGGCGATGTCCTCGTAGACCCCGCCGAGGTCGTACCGCTCGAGCTGATCGCGACGACGCCGGCGCAGCCGCTCCATCAGGTCGCGCATGCCCATGAGCTGCTCGCCGTTGCGGTCCTGGAAGCCCTGCTGCATCAGCCGGCGCAGGGCCGCGTGGAGGTCGCCGTGGTACAGGAGGTCGTCGGTGATCTCCTCGAGGATCGACTCGGCGTCGAGATCGAACCCGACCTGGGACCCGTCCCAGCGGCTGTACCGGAAGCGCGGGGTGCGGGCCATCGAGCGCCACGGTACCGGCTGTGCCGATCCCGACGACTTCTGGCCCGGCGCGGCCACAGCCGGCTGTGGTGAGCCCGGGCCAGAAGTCGTTTGGACGGCTCAGAGCTGGCCGAGCAGCTCGAGGGGGAAGGGCGGCTGGGCCAGCGGCCGGATGGCCGTGCGGACCAGCAGCAACGGGTTGTCGTCACCCGCGGTGCGGTTGGCGCTCAGCGCGTCGCACCCCAGGCAGCGGTGGATGAGCACCCACTCGCCGTCGCCACGGACCGAGACCGCGATCGCCTCCATCCGCGCCCCGCAGTCGGCGGCGCGGTCGCCGGGGCGGTGGAGGTCGAGGTGGCGGCTGGTCAGGCAGCTCGGGCAGTGGTTGCGGTGGGCCGTCCCCGGCGCCTGCATCGACACGTCGAGGCGGCACTGGAGGCAGCGGAAGGTGTCGGCGAGCTGGTGCGCGCGCCGACGGTGTGCGTTGGAGGACAACTCTGGCTCCTGCGGTCGTTCCGGACGGTGGGCACGAGGTGCCGCCGCCGGCCGCGGGCCGGGTCGCTCTAGCTGGAGGACCCTCCGCGCCGGCGAGCGGCGATTCGGGTCGTGGCCGTCGTGGATGACACGCATCGCCTCCTTCGCGGGTTCGTCTCCTCCCCCTTCCTAGGCCCGGGCGGTTGCGAGGGCGAGTGAATTGGGGGAAGGGTCCCCTCGTGCGGATCGAGGTGTGGAGCGACGTGGCGTGCCCCTGGTGCTACGTCGGCAGCGCGCGGCTGGATCGGGCCATCGCCGAGACGGGCCTCGACGTCGAGGTCGTGTACCGCGCCTTCGAGCTCGATCCGAACGTCCCCACGGACGGCCCGCCGCTCCTCGACTACCTCGCCCGCAAGTTCGGCGACCGCAGCCGCGTGCAGGCGGCGCACGCCCGCCTCACCGACGCCGGCTCGGAGCTGGGCATCGACTTCCGGTGGTCGCAGATGCGGCGGGCCAACACGTTCGACGCCCACCGACTCCTCGTCTGGGCCTTGCGCACCGAGGGCACGGCCGCGCAGGGTCGGCTGGAGCGAGCGCTCCTCAGGGCCTACTTCACCGAGGGACGCGACGTGACGGATCACGAGGTGCTGGCCGACCTGGCCGCCGACATCGGGCTCGACCGGGCCGCGGCCGCGGACGCGCTCGCGACCGGAGCCGAGACGGACACGGTGCGGATGGAGGAGGCCGCCGCGCACCAGAACGGCATCGCGGCGGTGCCCACCTTCGTCATCGAGGGTCGCTGGATGCTCCAGGGCGCGATGGAGACGGAGAAGTGGGTGCGGGCCCTCCCCCGCCTGCAGGCCGAGCTCGATGCCGAGCGCGCGGAAGGCGCGGAGGGCGCGGAGAACGCCTAGGCGCGGGCGCGATAGGTGGCGCGGGCGCCGACGGCGTCCTTGTTGAGCCGCTTGCTGAGGTGCAGGCCCTCGAGGAGCAGCTCGACGGCGGCGGCCACGGCGGCGGCGGACTCGTCGCCGCCGGTCAGCTCGGTGACCGCCTCCCGCAGGGCCGGCTGCTGCTCGAGCAGGGCCACGTACTCGGCCGAGGTCACGTCCTCGCCCACGTGGATCACCGCGCCCTCGTCGAAGGCGGTGACGATGGGCCGGAACCGCTCGGGCGTCAGCAGCTCCTTGAACACCGTGAGCACGGCCGCCTTCACGAGGTTCTCCGCGATCTGCGAGTCGCGGCCCTCCTCGAGGGACTCGATCTCGATCTTCCCCATCATCGACGCCGGGAGGGCGTCGAGGTCGCTGACGCGGGGCGTGACCTCGCGCTCGCCGTGGCGCAGCGCGCGGCGGGCCGCGTTGGCGACCATGACCTCGTGGTTGGTGATCGTGAAGCGCACGGAGACGCCGGACCGCTGGTTGATGTGCGGGCTGGACCGGGCCAGGTGCGACAGGGTCGCCACGATCTCGGACATGTAGGCGGGCACCGACACCCGGACGCCCTCCGCCTCGAGCGGGCGGGTCTCCTGGAGGGCGATGGCCACCTCGGTCTCGACCTCGAGCGGGTAGTGGGTGCGGATCTGCGAGCCGAAGCGGTCCTTCAGCGGCGTGATGATCCGGCCCCGGTTCGTGTAGTCCTCGGGGTTGGCCGACGCGACGAGCATCACGTCGAGCGGCAGGTGGACCTTGTAGCCCCGGACCTGGATGTCCCGCTCCTCGAGCACGTTGAGCAGACCCACCTGGATGCGCTCGGCCAGGTCCGGCAGCTCGTTGATGGCGAAGATCCCGCGGTTGGTGCGGGGCACGAGGCCGTAGTGGAGGGTCAGCTCGTCGGACAGGTAGCGGCCCTCGGCCACCTTGATGGGGTCGACCTCGCCGATGAGGTCGGCGATCGACGTGTCCGGCGTCGCCAGCTTCTCCCCGAAGCGCCGCGAGCGGTGGACCCACTCGATCGGCGTGTCGTCGCCGTGCTCGGCCACGAGGTCACGGGCCTGGCGCGAGACGGGCGCGGTCGGGTCGTCGAGGATCTCCGAGCCGGCAACGATCGGCAGCCACTCGTCGAGGAGCTCGACCAGGGCGCGGATCATGCGGGTCTTCGCCTGGCCCCGCTCCCCGAGGAAGATCACGTCGTGCCCGGCCAGCAGTGCGTTCTCGAGCTGCGGCAGCACCGTGTCCTCGAAGCCCAGGACCACGGGGAACAGGGGCTCGCCGGCCTGGATCCTGGCGATGGTGTTGCGGCGCAGCTCCTCCTTCACCGGGACCGACGTCCATCCCGACTCGAGCAGCTGGCCCAGGGTGGCGGGCGTCGGGTGCGGGCCGGATCCGGGCGGCGACGACGTCATGAGCGCCAACCTATCGCCGGCCCTGCGGGGGCGTGTCGGCGGCGTGGCGTGGCGCCGACCGGGGCGCAGCGGCCAGTCTCTGGCCCGTGCGCCTCCGGTTGTTCCTGGCCATGAGCCTCGCGGTGCTCGCCGTGGTCGCGGCCACCGTGGTCGTGTACGACCGGCTCGAGGGGTTCAACGCGCCGTCCGACCAGGTGGTGGGGCCGACCGACGACGAGGCCGGCGAGGACGAGCCGGCGGACGAGGACGGCGCAGCCGAGGCGGACGACGGCGTCCTCCGCATCGAGGGCCAGGTGACGGCCGTGCACCTCGAGAGCGCCGTGCTCGACCCGCGTGCGGTGCCGACGCCGCTCACGCTCGAGGCCGGCCGCGGGTTCGGCAACGGCGGCGAGCTCACCGGCGTGACCGTCGAGGGCCGGGCCAGCGCCATCGTCTGGGACGGTGGCCGCCCCTTCGTGCTGACGTCCGGGCCCGGTCTCGTCCCCGACCCGTCGACGGTCGACCTCGTGGACGGGGCCCTGCGCGTCTCGCTCGGCGGCGGCGCCCACGCGCTGCAGCCGGGCACCTACCGGCTCGACACCCCGGTGGCCGTCGGGGCGAGGGGCGTGGCCACGCCGCGCGACACCGTGACGTTCGTCGCGGGCGAGGACGCCCAGCTCGAGGCCGACGGCGACACGGCGCTCGTGCTCGCGAGCACGGAGGGACAGGGCTTCACCGGTCCCGGCAACGTCCACCTCGAGGGCGACCTGCTGGTGGACCAGGAGGAGGGCGTGCAGGAGGCCACCTCGCTCGACCTGCGGGCCCAGCCCTTCGAGCTCGTCTTCACCGGCTTCGAGGGCGGCCGCTGGACCGTGTCCGGCCACATCGAGAGCCACCGCATCGGCGATCTGCGCCTCGGCTCCGCCCGCCGCGTGCACCCGAGGTGGTGGCCGTGGAGCTGACGGGCACCTGGCGGGCCACGCTCGCGGACGAGGACCTCCGGCGGCGGTGGCAGGAGGACGACTTCGACGCGAGCGGCTGGGAGCCGATCGCCGTCCCCGGCCACTGGCGCTCGGTCCCCGCGTTCGCCGACAGCGACGGACCCCTGCTCTACCGCCGGTCGTTCGACGCGGAGGCCGCGCCGGAGGGACGCCGGTCCTGGCTCACCTTCGACGGCCTCTTCTACCAAGGCGACGTGTGGCTCGACGGCGCGTACCTCGGCGACACCGAGGGCTACTTCGTGCCGCACACGGTCGAGGTGACCGATGCGCTGCGGGCCCGGGCCGAGCACCACCTCGCCATCGAGGTGACCTGCGCGCCGCAGGGCGACCTCACGGCCAAGCGGAACCTCACCGGCGTGTTCCAGCACTGGGACTGCCTCGACCCCGACTGGAACCCCGGCGGGATCTGGCGGCCCGTGCGCCTGAGCGAGACCGGGCCCGTGCAGATCGCGGGCCTCCGGGTGCTGTGCCGGGACGCCAGCGAGGAGCGCGCCGTGGTCGTGCTGCGGGCGGTCCTCGACAGCGCCGGGCCGCGCGTCGCCTGCCTGCGCACGACGGTGGGCGACGTCGACCACGAGACCGACCAGCCCCTGGCCGACGGGTCGAACGAGGTCGAGTGGACGGTCACGGTCGATCGCCCGGCGCTGTGGTGGCCGCGGGCCCTCGGCGAGCCGACGCTGCACGACGTCACCGTGCGCGTCGTGCTCCCCGACGGGGAGGGCGGCGCGGTCTCCGACGAGCGCCGGCTGCGCACCGGGCTCCGGCAGGTGCGGATGCGGAGCTGGATCGCCTCGGTGAACGGCGAGCGCCTCTTCCTCAAGGGCTCGAACCAGGGGCCGACGCGCATGGCCCTGGCGGAGGCGACGGCGGAGGAGCTGGCCCGCGACGTCGACCTCGCCCTCGACGCCGGCCTCGACCTCCTGCGCATCCACGCCCACATCACCCGGCCCGAGCTCTACGACGCGGCCGACCAGCGCGGCCTGCTGCTCTGGCAGGACCTGCCGCTGCAGTGGGGCTACGCCCGCGGCGTGCGCAAGCAGGCCGTCCGACAGGCCGACGCGGCCGTCGAGCTCCTCGGGCACCACCCGTCCATCGCGATCTGGTGCGGCCACAACGAGCCGATGGCGATCGAGAACGACCCGACGATGTGGGGCGACCCCAAGGCGCTCCGCCGCATGGCCGTGCGGGCCGCCGCCGCGCAGCAGCTCCCGACCTGGAACAAGACTGTGCTCGACCGCTCGATCAAGCGGGCCCTCGAGCGCGGGGACGGGACCCGGCCCGTCGTCGCCCACTCGGGCGTCGTGCCCCACCCACCGCTGCTCGACGGCACGGACAGCCACCTGTACTTCGGCTGGTACCACGGCGACGAGCGGGACCTCCCCCGCTTCCTGCGGGCCCTCCCCCGCCTCGCGCGGTTCGTGACCGAGTTCGGTGCGCAGGCCGTGCCCACCGACGCGTCGTTCTGCGAGCCGGAGCGGTGGCCGGACCTCGACTGGGAGCGCCTCGGCCGCACCCACGCGCTCCAGAAGGCGCTGTTCGACCGGCACGTGCCGCCCGCCGACCACGGCACCTTCGAGTCCTGGGCGGACGCCACGCAGGCGTACCAGGCCCAGGTGGTCCGCCGGCACGTGGAGGAGCTGCGCCGCATCAAGTACGCGCCGACGGGCGGGTTCGCCCAGTTCTGCTTCGCGGACGGCCACCCCGCCGTCACCTGGTCCGTCCTCGGCCACGACCGGGCGCCCAAGCTCGGCTACGACGCCCTCCGGGCGGCCTGTCGGCCCGTCATCGTCGTCGCCGACCGCCTGCCGGCCGTGCTCCGCCCGGGCCAGGACCTCGACCTCGACGTCCACGTCGTCAGCGACCTGCGCGCGCCCGTCGAGGGCGCGGAGGTCGGTGCCCGGCTCACCTGGCCCGGAGGCGAGCGGAGCTGGCGCTGGTCGGGTGACGTGCCCGCGGACGCCTGCGCCCGCGTCGGCGCGGTCCGGGTCCAGGTGCCCGACGTCGAGGGGACCGTCACCCTCGAGCTCAGCTGCCAGGCCGGGGACCATCACGCCGACAACCGCTACGACGCCCTCGTCGCCCGCTGAGCCGGCCCCGTTTTTCGAGGTGCGCTCGGAGGGCGATAGCGTCCCACTCAAGCAGATGGATCCGGCTCTCGGAGGCTGATCGAGCGATGGCGACGACGATGGAGCGCCCCGGCCCCCAGGTGGTGCACCCCCGTCCGGCTCGACGGGCTCCATGGCCGGTCGAGTTCTACCGATCGGCCGTCGGCAAGAAGTGGGTCATGGCGATCACGGGGCTCCTGATCATGGGCTTCGTCTTCGGCCACGCCTTCGGGAACCTGAAGGTGTACTTCGGGCCCGACGACTTCAACCACTACGGCGAGTTCCTGCGGGACCTGCTCGTGCCGCTGCTCCCCCGCACGTGGCTCCTCTGGATCTTCCGCGGCGGTCTCATCGTGGCCTTCGCCCTGCACATCCACGCCGCGTGGAGCCTCACCCGCATGAACCAGCGGGCCCGCGGCGCCGGCTACGCGCAGGACCGGGACTGGCAGGCCGCCAACCTGGCCAGCACGTCGATGCGGTGGACGGGCGTGGTCATCGGCCTGTTCGTGGTGTTCCACCTGGCCGACCTCACGTGGGGCACCGTGAACCCCGACTTCGTGCGGGGCGACGTGTACCGGAACTTCGTGGCCACCTTCAGCCGGCCCCCCGTGGCGATCATCTACCTCATCGCCAACCTGGCCCTGGTGGTGCACCTCTTCCACGGGGCGTGGTCGATGTTCCAGAGCCTGGGCCTCAACAACCCGCGCTGGAACCGCTGGCGCCGCGGCTTCGCGATCGGCTTCGCCGGGGTGGTCGGCGTGATGAACCTCAGCTTCCCGCTCGCCGTGATGACCGGGATCGTCGACGACGACGACTGCGTGACCCGGGGTGACGTCATCGTGAGCTGCCAGCAGGCCGAGGCCGAGGAGGCCCATCCGTGATGGCTGAGCTGCGCTCGGAGGTCCCCGCCGGCCCGCTGGCCGACAAGTGGACGAACCACAAGTTCGAGATGAAGCTCGTCGCCCCGAACAACCGCCGGCGCTTCGAGGTGATCGTCATCGGTTCGGGCCTGGCCGGCGCGTCGGCGGCGGCCACGCTCGGCGAGCAGGGCTACCGGGTCAAGGTCTTCACGTACCACGACAGCCCCCGCCGGGCGCACTCGATCGCGGCCCAGGGCGGCATCAACGCGGCGAAGAACTACAAGTCCGACGGCGACTCCGTGGAGCGCCTGTTCTACGACACCATCAAGGGAGGCGACTTCCGCAGCCGCGAGGCCAACGTGCACCGCCTGGCGGAGGTGTCCGTCGACATCATCGACCAGATGGTCGCCCAGGGCGTGCCCTTCGCGCGCGAGTACGGCGGCCTGCTGGACAACCGCAGCTTCGGCGGCGCCCAGGTGTCCCGCACCTTCTACGCCAGGGGCCAGACCGGCCAGCAGCTGCTGCTCGGCACCTACCAGCAGATGATGAAGCAGGTCGCGGCCGGGACCGTGCAGCTGCACACGCGCAGCGAGATGCTCGACCTCGTCGTCAAGGACGGCCGGGCGTGCGGCGTCATCGTCCGGGACCTGGTCACCGGCGAGGTCAGCCGGCACAGCGCCCACGCGGTGCTGCTGTGCACCGGCGGCTACGGCAACGTCTTCTTCCTCTCGACCAACGCCAAGTACTCGAACGCCTCGGCCACCTGGCGGGCCCACCGACGGGGCGCGCTCTTCGCGAACCCGTGCTTCACCCAGATCCACCCGACCTGCATCCCGGCGTCCGACGAGTTCCAGTCGAAGCTCACGCTGATGTCGGAGTCGCTCCGCAACGACGGGCGCATCTGGGTGCCGAAGAACGCGGACGACACCCGGCCCGCGGACCAGATCCCGGAGGACGAGCGGGACTACTTCCTCGAGCGCAAGTACCCGAGCTTCGGCAACCTCGTGCCCCGCGACGTCGCGTCGCGCAACGCGAAGACGGCCGTCGACGAGGGTCGGGGGGTCGGCCCGCTGAAGAACGGCGTGTACCTCGACTTCTCCGCGGCCATCGCCCGCGTCGGCGAGCACGTCATCCGCGAGCGCTACGACAACCTGTTCCAGATGTACGAGCGCATCACCGACGAGGACCCCTACAAGGTCCCGATGCGCATCTACCCTGCCGTCCACTACACGATGGGCGGCCTGTGGGTGGACTACCACCTCATGTCGAACGTGCCCGGCCTGTTCGTGCTCGGGGAGGCCAACTTCTCCGATCACGGCGCCAACCGGCTCGGCGCCTCCGCGCTGATGCAGGGCCTGGCCGACGGGTACTTCGTCATCAGCTACACGCTGGCCAACTACCTGGCCGACCTGCTGGGCACCGACGCGGTGCCCGTCGACGACCCCGCCTTCGGCGAGGCGCAGGACTCGGTCGACGACCGGGTGAAGCGCCTGCTGTCGATCGGCGGCACGCGGTCGGTCGACCACTACCACCGCGAGCTCGGCAAGATCATGTGGGACTACTGCGGGATGGCTCGCAACCGGACGGGCCTGGAGAAGGCCCTGTCCGAGATCCCCGCCCTCCGGGCCGAGTTCTGGAAGGACGCGCGGGTGCTCGGCGACGGACCGATGAACCAGTCGCTCGAGCGAGCCGGCCGGGTCGCCGACTTCTTCGAGCTCGGCGAGCTCATGGTCCGGGACGCGCTCCACCGGGCGGAGTCCTGCGGCGGCCACTTCCGCGAGGAGTCGCAGACGCCCGACGGCGAGGCACTGCGCGACGACGACCACTTCGCCTACGTGGCGGCGTGGGAGTGGGGTGGCGAGGGCGGCACGCCGACGCTCCACAAGGAGGCGCTCGCCTTCGAGAACGTCCACCTGTCCCAGCGCTCCTACAAGTAGAGGTCCCGACGAGATGCACGTGACGCTCCACGTCTGGCGCCAGGCCGGCCCTGACGCCCCCGGCACGATGGAGACCTACGACGCGCCGGACATCAGCCCGGACATGAGCTTCCTCGAGATGCTCGACGTGGTGAACGAGCGGTTGAACGCCGAGGGCCGCGAGCCGATCGCGTTCGAGCACGACTGCCGCGAGGGCATCTGCGGGTCGTGCGGGATGATGATCAACGGTCGGGCCCACGGCCCCGAGCGGGGCACGGCCACCTGCCAGCTGCACATGCGGAAGTTCCGCGACGGCGACGAGATCCACATCGAGCCGTGGCGGGCCGCCGCCTTCCCGGTGCTGCGCGACCTCGTCGTCGACCGGCGGCCCTTGGATCGCATCATCGAGGCCGGCGGGTTCATCACCGCCCCCACGGGCGCGGCGCCGGACGCCAACCTCACGCTGGTGCCGAAGGACGTGGCCGACGCGGCGATGGACGCCGCCGCGTGCATCGGTTGCGGGGCGTGCGTGGCGGCGTGCCCGAACAGCGCCGCCCAGCTGTTCACGGCGGCCAAGGCGAACCACCTCAACCTGCTCCCGCAGGGGCAGGCCGAGCGCTACCAGCGGGTGGCGGCGATGGTCGACACGATGGAGCAGTTCTTCGGGTCCTGCACGAACCACGGCGAGTGCGAGGAGGCGTGCCCGAAGGAGATCTCGATCGACTTCATCGCGTACATGAACCGGGACTACGTGAAGGCCCAGATCAAGAACCGCAAGCTCCTCGCCCAGGGCTGAGCTAGAGGCGGCCGTCGGGGTCTCGAGCCTCGTCGACGAGGTCACCGAGCTCGGGGTCGAGCAGGTCGTGGGCCACGTCGACCATCACGGTCCGGCGCTCCTTCCTGGAGCGGAGCAGCTCGAGCGCGATCGGCGCACAGGAGATGGCGACGACGGTCAGGATCGCCAGCTCGAGGTTCTGCTCGATGACGTCCACCTGGCCGAGGAAGTAGCCGAGCAGCGTGACCCCGAACGCCCAGATGGTGCCGCCGATCACGTTCCATCGGACGAACTTGCGGTACTCCATCCCGGAGACCCCGGCCACGATGGGTGCGAACGTGCGCACGATCGGCACGAACCGGGCCAGGACGATGGTCTTGGGGCCGTGCTTGTCGAAGTAGACCGTGGCCTTCTCGACGTTCGCCTGCTTGAAGAACCGCGAGTCGGGGCGTCGGAACAACGCGGGGCCGATGCGCTGGCCGAAGACGTAGCCGACCTGGTCGCCGGCGACGGCGGCCACCCAGATGCCCAGGATCAGGGGCACCAACGGGAGGTGGAGGGCGTCGGGGACCGAGTCGGGGCCCGAGGCCAGGAAGCCGGCGGTGAAGAGGAGCGCGTCGCCCGGGAGGAAGAAGCCCACCAGCAGGCCGGACTCGGCGAACACGATGACGAAGATGCCCAGGAGTCCGAACGTGTCGATCAGCCGTTCGGCATCGAGGAAGTCGGGCATCAGGCCGAGGACGGCGGCGAGCACCCGACGAGGCTACTCAGGCCTCACCCGGGCTGGTTCCACTCCGTCCAGCCCACGCCCCGGCGACCGTCGGCTACCTCGAAGCGGCACAGGGCCCGGGGGAAGCGGGCCACCCGGCGGCTGGCGCCGTCGTCCACGAGGTGCACCGGCGAGAACGCGACGGGCTCGATGGCCAGCTCGAGGGGCCCGCAGGTGACCGACGCCGAGGTGGGGAAGCCCTCCGGCCCCAGCTCCTCCTCGGCCAGGCACACCTCGATCTGCTCGGGGCGCCCACCGGGCGCCTGCACGTAGCCCGGAGCGAAGGACTCCAGGCCGGGGACGCGGATGCGGGCGGTGTGGAAGCGGGTGCCGTCGTCGAGGCCGCCGGCCGTCCAGACCCAGCCCACGCTCCACCAGTCGCGCACGCCCCAGCTGTGGTCGCGCTGACCGATGCCGTCGAAGTCGATCGTCTCGTCCCCCACGAGGATCTCGCCGTGGACGCGGCACGGCACCTCGTACCGGGTCGTGCCGATCCACGGGTACACGGCGCCGTCGGTCTCCCACTCGAGGTCGAGGCCGAGCGGCACCCGGTCGCCCCGGAGGTCGCCGTACACCTCGGCCGGGTCGTCGACGCCGACGGCGAACGCCTCGCAGCCGAGCGTCATGTGCTCGTAGGGCGACTCCACGGTGTGGTCGGCCCACAGCCCGTCGGCCCGGATCTCCAGCGCGCCGTCACGGGGCGGGCGCACGTCGTGATCGATGACCGTGACGAGGGGGCGGCCCTCCCCCACCAGGCAGGCCCAGTACCAGGCCACCCCCAGGTTGGGGTACAGGCCCAGGCGCACGTAGCCGCCGAGCGTGCCGGCCCGGTCCGTGAAGTCGAAGTACCAGGACTCGCCCCAGAGCCGCTCCTCGCCCGGGGGGTGGGCCCGCTCGTCCGCGGGCGCGAGCTCCAGGGCGGCGTCAGGCATGCACCTGGATCTGGAGGGTGGCGATGGCCCGGCTGCTGTACGGCGACGTGTAGCCGTCGTACTCCGCCGACCAGACGCTGCCCGTGATCGTCTTCGTCCCGGGCGTGTCGTACGTGTGGGCGTGGTACTGGAGGACGTGGCCCGGCTCCTCCTTGGGTGTGGGCCGAGGGTCCTCCCACGCGATGACGAAGTCCCGGCAGAAGCTCGCGTGGGGTCCGTCCCACGTGATGAACACGCCGCACTCGGTGCTCGGGAAGATCGCGTCGGGGTCGTCCCCCCTGATCGAGAGCGTGATCCGCTGCCCCACCGCGGGCGTGACGTCGTCCACGCAGATCGACACCGTCGCCGGGTCGTTCGGCCTCGGCATCGTCTGCCAGCGCTCGGCCCAGTCCGCCTCGACCGGCGTGGCCGGGCCGCCGCCGGCGCTCGCGCAGGCGGGCTCGTTCGGCTCGTCGTCGGTCGCGGTCGTGGTGGTGGCCGGGCGTCGGGTGGTCGACGACGCCCGCGCGGTGGACGAGGTGCTCCCCGACGAACCGTCCGTCGTCACGGTCGAGGTCGGGTCACCCGGCAACCCGAGGGGGCCCGAGGTGGTCGTGCGCCGCGACGACGAGGTCGTGCTCTCGTCGGTCGCCACCTCGTCGGTGTCGGGGTCATCGTCGTCCGTGGCCTTCTGCAGGGCGGCGACCAGTCCGATCCCGAGGAGCAGGGCGGCGATGCCGATGAGCAGCCGGATGCCCCCCTGGCGGGCCGGCGGGTCCGCGCCCCAGCCCCCGTCGTCGGGCGGCTCGTCGACGGGCGGTTCGTCGCCCGGGGGCTCGTCGCCCCACCCGTCGTCGGGGCCCCAGTCGTCGTCGTAGAGGTCGCCGGGGCGATCGCCGTGGGCCATCACGCCTCCTCGGGATAGCGGTCGTAGTACACCTCGTCCTCGGGGACGCCGCTGTTCTCACCTTGCATCGCCGAGATCAGCTGGTACAGGGGGTCGGGCAGGTCGCGCGGCACGGTCCAGTCGAGCTCCTCGGCGACGCCGGCGATCTCGGCGAACGGGCGCAGGAACGTGAAGTACACGTAGGCGCCGGCGCGGATCTTCTCGTCCCGGTCCATCGCCGCGATGTTCCGGTAGTGCTGCGACTGCGCGGCGCGGACCGCCGTGACGATCCCCTCGTACTCCTCCGCCGGAACCCGCCGCAGCTCGCCGGGCGGGACGTCGTCGGTCGTGTAGAGGCCGAAGCCCACGAGGTGATCGAGGTAGTCCTCCGGCGTGTGGTTCGACGTGCCGAAGTCGGTGACGGTGGTCGTGACGCCTTCGAGCACGAGCGCGGCGGTGAGGTGGTGGTACGGGACCTCCTTGGCCACCGACGACCACGGGAAGTCGCCCTCGGCCAGCCGGTAGAAGTCGCGCACCAGGAGGGTGCGGTCCGGCTGCCCGGGCACCGGGTACGGGCCCGTGTCCCCGTACCCCGCGCGCGTGTCGAAGTAGAGCAGGAAGAGGTGGTTCACGAGCGTGGCGCTGAACCGCTTGACCGCGACCCGGTGGTCGTCGTCCCCGATCGGGTCGACCCCCGCCAGCAGGGCGGACACCGTCGCGTCGTCGTAGGGCGTGGCCGACCCGGTGTCCCAGGCCTGCCGGGTCCCGTCGTCCCCGCGGTAGGCCATGGCCGCCCGCTCCCAGAAGTCGAGGACGGTGGCGGTGGCCTCGGGGTCGTCCGCGCCGGGATCCACCATCGCGAAGACCTTCCGACCCAGCAGGTAGAAGTTCGCGATCGACCAGAGGTAGCAGGTGTCCACCTGGCAGCCGGGGCGCCGGGCCCGGCGGCCGATCTCCTCCGCGGGCATCGCCGCCTCGATCCGCCGCATCATGTCCGGGTACCGGAGGTACGCCTCCGCGCAGGCCACCACGATGTAGGCGGTCACGGGGATCAGCGCGCTCTCGAGCGAGGTGCGCTCCATCGTGAGGGCCTTCGAGATCGGCGCGTGGTAGTCGATCAGCCGGTTCGCGAGCTCCGTCGCCTCCGCTCTCGAACGCGTGGGATCACGCACGGACCACCGCCTCCTCGCCGGTGCAGTCGAGCTCGACCTCGGTGCCGGCGGCCGGCTCGCCGTCGACGAAGGCGCAGGCCATCGCGCACGGCACCTGGAACTCGCGGCTGACGATGCCGATGTGGCTCCGGACGGTCCCGCTCGTGCAGATGATGCCGGTGAGCTCGTGGTAGATCGGGGCCAGGAACGTCGCCCCCGCGTCGCGGACCAGCGCGACCACGCCCTCGGCGCCGTCGTCCATCAGCGCGAGCACGTCGTCGGGGCCCTCCATGGCCAGGAAGCGGCCCCGAACGGGCGCGTGGTCGAAGACCTTCGCCCCCCTCCCGATCTCCTCCATGGCGCCGGACCCTAGACGCCGCTGCGGCGACGGGGGCGGGCAGCCCGGCTGTAGGTTCCGGAGTGATGGCCGAGTTCCTGTCCGAGGCGTGGATCGCCGAGCTCGACGCCGTCGGCCGCGCCGCGGAGGTCCCTGGCGATCTGCGGGTGGTGGTGCAGCAGGTCGTGGTCGACGACGACGGCAGCGAGGTGGCCTACGCCGTGCGCATCGCCGACGGCGCCGTGCGGGTCGAGCCCGGCCGGGTCCCCGACGCCGACGTGCGCTTCACGCAACCCCGGGACGTGGCCGCCGCGATCGCGCGTGGCGAGCTGTCCGCCCAGACCGCGTTCCTCGCCGGCGACCTGCGCGTCGGGGGCGACCTCGCCGCGGTGCGGGAGGGGTCCCGCGCGCTCGCAGCGCTCTCGGACGTCTTCGGTCCGGCCCGGGCGGCGACGACGTGGTGAGCGGCCGTGCCTGAGCTGCCCGAGGTCCAGGCCCACGCCGAGCGCCTCGACGCCGAGTTCGCGGGCGCCACCCTCGAGCGCTTCACCCCACTCGCGTTCACGGCGCTCAAGACGGCGGTACCCGCGCCCGAGGAGGCCTATGGGCAGGACCTCGTGTTCGTCGGCCGCCGCGGCAAGCAGCTGCTGGCCGACTTCGGCACGGTCACCTTCGTGGTCCACCTGATGCAGGGCGGGCGGCTGAAGGTCGACGACAAGCAGTCGGCCAAGCCCCGCGGGGGTCAGGCCCGCTGGCGGTTCTCCGACGGACGGGCGCTGCTGCTGACCGAAGCCGGCACCGAGCGGAAGGCCGGCGTGTGGGTGCTCGCGGGCGACCCCGAGACGCAGCCGCCCCTCGACGAGCTGGGTCCCGACGCGGACACGGTCGACGCCGAGACGCTCCGCCGGCTCCTCGCCCAGGAGTCGACGCGGCTGCACGGGTTCCTGCGGGACCAGCGCCGCATCGCGGGCCTCGGCCGGCGGCTGGCCAACGAGGTCTGCCACCGCGCCCACCTCTCCCCGTTCGCCACCACGTCCAAGCTGGGCGACGACGACGTGGCCGCGCTCGTGGAGGCGATCCAGGTCTGCATCGCCGAGGGGCTGGCCTTCGAGCGAGGCCGCACGGAGATGAGCTCGTCGGCCGAGCGGCCCGGCAACGTCCACCACCGGGTCGGCGAGGCCTGCCCCGTGTGCGGCGACGAGATCAGGGCCGTCGAGTACGTCCGCTACACGATCGCCTACTGCCCCACCTGCCAGACCCACGGCAAGGTCCTCGCCGACAACACCACCTCCAAGTTCCTGAGGTAGGACCCGCGGGCGAGCCGAAACTCAGATGAGGCCGAGCTCCCGGACGGCCTCGCGCTCCTCGGCCAGCTCGGCGGTGCTCTTGTCGATCCGGGCGCGGCTGAAGTCGTCGACGTCGAGCCCCTGGACGATCTCGTAGCCGCCGTCCCTGCACGTGCACGGGAAGCTGCTGATCAGGCCCTCCGGGACGCCGTAGCTCCCGTCGCTCGGGATGCCCATGGACACCCAGTCGCCCTCGGGCGTGCCGAGGACCCACGAGCGCACGTGGTCGACCGCGGCGCTGGCCGCCGACGCGGCCGAGGACAGGCCCCGCGCCTTGATGATGGCGGCGCCCCGCTGCTGGACCGTCGGGATGAAGTCGCCCTCGAGCCAGGCCTGGTCCTCGCCGACGGCCTGGAAGGCCGGCTTCCCGTCGACCTCGGCGTGGAACAGGTCCGGGTACTGCGTGGCCGAGTGGTTGCCCCAGATCGTCATCTTCCGCACGGCGGTGCTGTCGACCCCCGCCTTGTTCGCGAGCTGGGCGATCGCCCGGTTGTGGTCGAGCCGGGTCATCGCCGTGAACCGGCGGGGATCGAGGTCCTTGGCGTTCTGCTGGGCGATGAGGCAGTTCGTGTTGGCCGGGTTGCCGACCACGAGCACCTTCACGTCCCGCTTGGCGCTGCGGGACAGCGCCTCGCCCTGCGGCTTGAAGATGCCGCCGTTGGCTCCCAGGAGGTCGGCCCGCTCCATGCCGTCCTTGCGGGGCATGGCCCCGACGAGCAGCGCGACGTCGGCGTCGCCGAAGGCCGTGTCCGCGTCGTCGGTGCCGACCACGCCGGTGAGCAGCGGGAAGGCGCAGTCCTCCAGCTCCATAGCGACGCCCTCGAGCGCGCCGAGGGCCTGCGGGATCTCGAGGAGCTGGAGGGCGACCGGCTGGTCGGGACCCAGCATCGAGCCCGAGGCGATCCGGAACAGCAACGAGTACCCGATCTGCCCGGCAGCACCCGTGACCGCGACGCGAAGGGGGGAGGACGTGACCATGTGGCCAACCTAGCCAGGCCCGCCGCGGCCCCTGAAACGGCCGCGGTCGGGCGATGGGGGCCTACAGCTGCATGGACTTCACCTCGAGGAACTCCTCGAAGCCGTGCTCCCCGTACTCGCGGCCGTAGCCGGACTGCTTGTAGCCGCCGAACGGGGCGGACGGGTTGAAGGCCCCGCCGTTGACCTCGATCTGCCCGGTGCGGATCCGGCGGGCGACGGCCTTGGCCCGGTCGGCATCGGCCGACCACACGCCGCCGGAGAGGCCGTACACCGAGTCGTTGGCGATGCGGACGGCCTCGTCCTCGTCCTCGTACGGGAGGATCGACAGGACCGGCCCGAAGATCTCCTCCTGGGCGATGGTCATGTCGTTGCGGACCTCGGAGAACACCGTCGGCTTCACGTAGTAGCCCTGCTCGAGGCCCTCGGGCTTGCCGGGGCCGCCGGTGACGAGCTTGGCGCCCTCGTCGATGCCCTTCTGGATGTAGCCCTGGACGCGCTCGACCTGGGCCTGGCTCGACAGCGGGCCGAGCTTGGCGCCGTCGGCGAACGGGTCGGCGGGCTGCCAGCCGGACTCGACCTCGTCCTGCGCGATGCGCTCCGCGTCGGCGAGGCGCGAGCTGGGCACGAGCATGCGGGTGAGGGCGGTGCAGGTCTGGCCCTGGTTGATGTACGCCTTGCCGATGCCGTCGCGCACGGCCTTCTCGAACCCCGCGTCGTCGAGGTCGTCGAGCAGGATGTTGGCCGACTTGCCGCCGAGCTCGAGGGCGACGCGCTTCAGCGTGCCGGACGCGGCGGCGGCGACCGCCTTGCCGGCCCGGGTGGAGCCGGTGAACGACACCATGTCGATGTCCGGGTGCTCGGAGATGGCCTGGCCCACGTCGGCACCGGTGCCGGTGACGAGGTTGAACACGCCGGCGGGCAGGCCGACGTCATGGATGACCTCGGCGAGCACGTAGGCGTCGAGCGGGGCCACCTCGCTCGGCTTGAGCACGACCGTGCAGCCGGCGGCGATCGCGTACGCGACCTTCGCGGCGACCTGGTGGAGCGGGTAGTTCCACGGCGTGATGCACCCGACGACGCCGACGGGCTCGCGCACGACGAGGCTGTTGCCGACGGTCGTCTCGTACTGGTAGCTCTCGGCCAGCGCGGCCGCGGTGTTGAACGAGTTGATGGGCAGGCCGGCCTGCACGAGGAGGCTCAGCCACTTCGCCATGCCCGCCTCGCGGGTGACGATCGTGGCGATCTCGTCCATGCGGGCGCCGAGGCCCTCGGCGATGCGGCTGCAGTACTTGCCCCGCTCCTCCGCGCTGGTGGCGGCCCAGGCGTCGAAGGCGGCGCGGGCGGCCTTGGCCGCCTTGTCGACGTCTTCGGCGGTGCCGGCCGGGATCCGGCCGATGACCTCGCCGTTGGTCGAGTCGTAGACGTCGATCGATCCCGTCCCCGCGGACGGCACCCAGGCGCCGTCGATGTAGATCTCGTCGTGCTCGTACACGCGCGCTCCCCCTGTGGTGGTTCCCTGGCCTCGACGCTATCCGGGGCCCCCGTGCGTCCGCACATGGAGGGACCGTTCAGGCCCTCCGTTCGAGCATCCAGGGGATCATCGCCTCGATGAAGCGGCGGTCCTCGCCGTCGGGCACGCCGGCGAAGGCCTCCTCGAAGGCGCCGTGGGCGGCGCCCGCGATCCCGCGGGCGAAGTCGGCCGCGAACTCGAGGCTGCCGTGCCGCTGCATCGCGGCGAGCACGAGCTCGACGTCGTCGGCCGTGCGCTGGGTGCGGTCGAGCCGCAGGTAGTGCACGAGCTCGTCCTGCTCGGCGCCGCTCGACGCGGCGAGGACGTGGTTCAGCATGAGCGTGCGCTTGCCCTCGTACAGGTCGCCGTGGACCTCCTTGCCGTACGTCGCCTCGTCGCCGACGAGGTTGAGGAGGTCGTCCCGGATCTGGAAGGCGGCGCCGAGGTAGAACCCGAAGCGCACGAGCAGGTCGAGGTCGGCGCGACCCCACGATCCGATGAGGGCGCCGACCCGGAGGGGGTGCACCGTCGTGTACCAGCAGGTCTTGCGCATGATCAGGTCGAGGTAGTCGTCCGGCGTGAGCTCCACCGCCGCGTCGCGGCGCCAGCCCAGCTCGACGGCCTGCCCTTCGACCGTGTGACGGGCCATGCGGTCGAACTCGTCGGCGACCGCGGCCGCCATGCGAGCGCCGAGGCGGTCCCGGTTGTCGCGCAGGGGCGCCGCCGCGAGGAGCACGAGCGCGTCGCCGGCGTTCACCGCGAGGGGGACGCCGTGGCGCTCGTGGAGCGTCGGGGACCCGCGGCGCAGCTGGCTGCCGTCCTCCACGTCGTCGTGCACGAGGAACGCGTTGTGCAGCAGCTCGATGGCGACCGCGGACGGGAGCGCTTCGTCGAGCTCGCCTCCGAACGCCACGCACGATGCGAGGCAGAGGCTCGGGCGGATGGCCTTGCCGCCCCGCGACGGGTAGTCGACGACGAGGTCCCACAGGTGCTGCCGGGGCTCCTGGTCCGGGAGGTACGCGAGGAGCGCCTCGGCGGTCATCCGGCCGTACCGCGCCAGCACCGACTCGACGGACGGGACGGGCGGCGCGGTCGTCATGCGACGACCTCCAGCCGCACCGGCAGCACGACCTCCGGCAGGCCCTGGGCGAGGAGGTGGCCGTGGTACGACCCGGGCGCGGTCCCCTTCGCGACGACGACCGTGACGCGGACCTCCGAGGTCGTGCGGGCCGCAGACGTGTCCAGCGCGGCCGGCGTGCACGTCACCGTGGCGCCCGGGA
>DATFFY010000118.1:0-2460 GCA_035249805.1 Acidimicrobiales bacterium
TGGCGCCGGGACACCCGTCGCCGATCGTGCCGGTGGTGCTCGGCGAGGAGCGCGCCGCGCTCGACGCCGCGGAGCGCCTCCTCGAGCAGGGCCTCCTCGTGCCGGCCATCCGGCCGCCCACGGTGCCCGTCGGCACGAGCCGGCTGCGCGTCGCCCTGTCCGCCGCGCACACCGAGGACCAGGTGGAGCGCCTGGTGAAGGCGCTCGCCGCGCTCTGACCGATGCTGGTGGTGTGCGCCGGCACCGGCACGGAGGTGGGCAAGACCTGGGTGGGGGCGGCCGTGCTGGCGGAGCTGCGCCGGCGGGGCCACACGGTGTCCGCCCGCAAGCCGGTCCAGTCCTACGACCCGACGGACGGCTCGCCGCTGGACGCGGCGATGCTGGCCGCGGCGACGGGGGAGCCGGCCGAGGAGGTCTGCCCGACGCATCGGAGCTACGCCGTGCCGATGGCGCCGCCGATGGCCGCCGACGTGCTGGGCGAGGAGCTCCCGACGCTGACCGGGCTCCTCGACGAGCTGCGCTGGCCCGAGCCCGTTCCCCAGGTGTGCTGGCTCGAGCTCGTCGGCGGCCCGCGGTCACCGATCGCCGGCGACGGTGACGGCGTCGACCTCACCGCCCGGCTCTCGCCCGACGTCGTCGTGCTCGTGGCCGACGCGGGGCTCGGCACCATCAACGCGGTGCTGCTGTCGTCGATGCCGTTCGCCGAGCTGGGCTTGGAGCCGGTGGTGGTGCTGAACCGCTACGACCCCGAGGTCGACCTCCACGTCCGCAACCGCGCCTGGCTCGCGGCCCGCTGCGCGGGCCCCGTCGTCACCGACATCCCCGCCCTCGCGGACGTCCTCGCGCCATGACACGAAGGGCGCAACGATGCGGCGGCGTGGTCGCCGACCGGATCGCTACGTAGCGGTAGCGCCAGATGCGGTTGGGGGCATGGCTGCCCCGAAACGGCGCCCTAGTGCCCCGAACCTCGGTCGACCGGGGACCCTGGCCAGCGAGGCACGCGGGAGTCCAGCCGGGCGTCTCCGGCTACAGGCCGATGACGGGGGGGTTGGGCTTGCCGTCGGCCTCGCAGAGCGCGACGTAGAAGTCTCGGACCACGCCGGCGTCGATCACCGTCGTGACGTTGCCGTCCGCGTCGAGGTTGAGGTTGGCGCCGTGGATCACGAAGACCACGTCGGTGAGCTCGGTGTTCGACTCGGGCACGTGCAACGTGTGGATCGACCCGGCCGGCTCGAACAGGTAGCTCCCGGCCACGTTCACGCTGTCGGGGTACTCGAGGTACAGCCAGGACCCGGACATCGTGAAGGCGTACACGGAGCCCGTGTGCTTGTGGGTGTCGACGGTCATCCCCGGCTTGAACCTCGTGCGGATGATCCAGAGGCCCGCGTCGACGTCGACCTGCAGCAGCTGCAGCGTCGAGCCGTCGCCGAGATCGACGAAGGGCAGCTCCTCCTCGTGACGGAGGATGGCGGTCGGGACGGCCAGGTCTGTCATGGCCCCCACCTTAAGGAGTGGTGGACCAGCCGTCCCGGGTCGGGGGCATCCCGCTCGCGCCCGCCGCGGTCGGAACCACACCGAGGACCTGGTGGATGCCGATGCCGCCGTCCTCGAACCCGACCGCCGACGCGGCCATGTACAGGCGCCACACCCGCGCCCGGCCCTCGCTGGTCAGCTCGACGGCCCGGTCCCACTGCGCCTCGAGGTTCGCGACCCAGGCCCGCAGGGTCCGGGCGTAGTGCTCGCGCAGGGAGTGCACGTCCCGGACCTCGAAGCCGGCGGCCTCCATCGCCAGCACGGTGTCCCCGACGTCGATCAGCTCGCCGTCGGGGAACACGTAGCGCCCGATGAAGGAGCGGGACGGGATCCGCGAGCCCCCGACGCTCGAGATGGCGTGGTTGAGGAGCCGCCCCGCAGGGCGCAGGAGGCCGTGCAGCGTCGTGAAGTAGTCGGCCATCCGCTGCTTGCCGACGTGCTCGAACATGCCGATGGAGGAGATGGCGTCGAAGCTCTCGCCGCCGAGGTCGCGGTAGTCCTGCAGCCGGATCTCGACCTGGTCCGCCAGCCCCGCCTCGCGCACCCGCGCCTGGGCCCGCTCGGCCTGCTCCTGGCTGATCGTGATCCCCACTGCGGTCGCACCGTGGTGGCGGGCGGCGTGCATCGCCAGCGAGCCCCAGCCGCAGCCGACGTCCAAGAGGTGGGCGCCGGACTGCTCGTGGAGGCCCAGCTTCCGGCACACGAGCTCGTGCTTGGCCGCCTGCGCGTCGGCCAGCGTGGCGTCGTCCCGGTCGTAGTACGCGCACGAGTAGGTCATGGCCGTCCCGAGCACGATCTCGTAGAACTCGTTGCCCACGTCGTAGTGGTGGCTGATCGCGCGCGCGTCGCGCGCCTTGGAGTGCAGTCGGCCCGACGGGTGGCACTCCTCGGGCGGCACCGGCAGGGGTCGGCCCACCGCACCGGTCC
>DATFFY010000119.1:0-13106 GCA_035249805.1 Acidimicrobiales bacterium
GTGAACTGGAGCGGGATGCCGAAGTCGTGCTCCTTCAGCGCCGCGATCGTCGCCTGGAGGTCGTCGCGCTTCTTGCCCGTCACCCGCAGCTGCTCGCCCTGCACCTGGGACTGCACGCCCTTCAGGTTGAGGCCCTTGATGTGCTTGTTCAGCTCGGTCGCCTTCTCCCTCGAGATCCCGGCGACCAGCTTCACGACCTGGCGGGCGGTGGCGCCCGACGCCTCCTCGACCTTCTGGTAGTCGAGCGCCTTCAGCGACACCTTCCGCTTCACGAGCTTCTCCTCGAGCACCTGCCGAACGGCGGTGAGCCGGTCCTCGCTGAGCGAGTGGAGCTTGATCTCGTCGCCGGTCAGCTCGATCGTGCTGTTCGTGCCCTTGAAGTCGAAGCGGGTCGCGAGCTCGCGCGCGGTCTGGTCGACCGCGTTGCGGACCTCCTGGGCGTCGAACTCGGACACGACATCGAAGCTCGGCATGGCCCCAAGGTAGTGCCGGGGGACTCCCTATCATCGTCCCCACATGGCCCCCCTGACCGCGGCGATCAACACCCTCTCGGTCAGCGAGCTCAACGAGGGGACGCGCACGCTGCTCGGCGAGCTGCTCCCCGCGCTGGAGGCGGTCGCCCCCGAGATCCGCCAGCTCCTGGTCTGCACGCCGGCGAACCGCCACCTCTTCCCGCAGGAGGCCGACACCATCGAGGTGCGCCTCGATCATCACCGGGTCCTCCGCCGGATCGCGCTCGACCAATGGGCGGTGCCCCGCCTGGTCCGGGGCCGGGCCGACGTGCTCGTGCACGCCGCGGGGGTCGCGTCGCTCGTGACGAGGATCCCCCAGGTGTCGATCGTGTCGCACCACTTCGCGCTGCCGTCCAACCGCGACTCGGCGGGTGCCGAGGGTCCGACCCGCTCCCGGCGCATCTACTACGGCCTGCCGTTCCGGCTCGCTCTCCGGCGGTCGGCCGTCGTCCTCGCCATCTCGCAGTACCTCGCGGACGGGCTGGTGCAGGAGCTGGGGGCCGATCCGACGAAGGTCGTGGCCATGCCGCTCGGTGCGAACGCGGCGGCTGGGACCCCCGCACTCGACCCGCGGTCTCCGCTGCTCCTGTTCGTGGGGACGCTCTACGCCTACAAGGACGTGGCGACGACCATCAGGGCGTTCGGACGGGCCCGCCCGGAGCTCCCTCCCGACGCCCGGTTCGCGATCGTCGGCAAGGACCCCGACGGCACGCAGGTGGCCCGCCTCCGGGCCTGCGCGGTGGAGGTGGGGGCGGCCGACGCCGTCGACGTGCTGGGGATGCTCGACCAGGACGCGCTGGAGGCGCTCTACGCGCGGGCGAGCGCTCTCGTGCTGCCGAGCCGCTACGAGGGCTTCGGGCTGCCGGTCGCCGAGGCGATGGCGCGCGGCACCCCGGTGATCGTCGCCGCGGCCACGTCCCTGCCCGAGGTGGCCGGCGGAGGCGGCCTCACCGTGCCGGTGGGTGACGTCGCCGGCTTCGCCGATGCCATCGTCCGGCTGCTCACCGACGACCGGCTGCGGCTCGACCTCGCCCGCCGCGGTCTCACGCGCTCCGCCGAGCTCACGTGGGAGCGCACGGCGACCATCCTCCGCGACGCCATCGTCCGCGCCGCCGGTGGGTCGGCCACGGGCTAGGCGGTTGGAGCACGCGGGTACGCTCGCCGGATGCCCGACGCGCGCCTGCCCCTGCGCGTGCTCGTCAAGGGATCGTCCACGGTGGTCTTCGTGTCGTGGATGGGCGGCCCGCGCGCCGACATGGCGTACCCGAGGGTGATGGAAGCCGAGATCCGCGCCGCCGGGGTGCCCGTCGAGGTGCGCGTCAGCGCGCTGCCCGCCGAGCGGATCCGGACCGCGCTCCGCCGCTGGCACCGGGAGGTGCTCCCCTGGGCGCCCGACGTGGTCGTGCTGCACTACGGCCACGCGGACCTCATCCACCTCTTCCTCCCGCGGTGGCTCGAGCGGCACGCGAACACGCTGGGCAAGAGGGGCGGTCCGGTCCGGTCGCGCTATCGCAGGTACGTGCTGCGGCCGGTGTGGATCGGCCTCGCCAAGCTCCAGACGGCGGCCGACCGGCACCTTCCTCGACGACTCGTCACGCGCCGGGCGCGCAAGGTGGTGGAGGACCTGGACGAGCTCATCGACCGCGTGCGGTGGGTCCACCGCCCCCTCGTGCTCGTGCCCAACCTCCACCCGATGGGCGCGCAGTACCGCAGCTGGTTCCCGTCGATCGACCTGCGGATGGAGCGGATGAACGAGCTCGCGGCTTCGCTCGTCAGCCGGCTCGACGAGCCGGACATCCGGGTGTTCGACACCCGCCGGCACCTGCTCGCGGTGCTCTCCGAGGGCGGTGACCCGGTGCCCGACGGCAGCCACTTCACCGCGGAGGTCCACCGCGCGGTCGGCCGGGCCATGGGCCGCGAGGTGGTCGAGTGGGCGCGGGAGCAGGACCACCTCCGGCTCCCGGCCGACGGCTCCTAGCCCGGGCCGCCGTCTTCGCCGGCCGGGGTGCCGTCGCGTAGCCTCGGCGTCCTCCCACCCGTCCATGGAGCATGCCGACCGATGCCTGAGCTGACCAAGCTCCCGCTGCGCGTCCTCGTCAAGGGCGCCTCCACCGTCATCTACACGTCCTGGATGAGCGGCCCGCGGAGCGACTTCGCCTGGCCCCGAGTCGTCGAGTCCGAGATCCGCGCCGGGGGGTGGCCGGTCGAGCTCCACACCATGGCCGTGCCCGCCGAGCTCACGAAGGAGGCGTTCTCGACCTGGCCGATCGAGGTGCTGGCCTGGTCGCCCGACGTCGTGGTCACGGACTACGGGCGCATGGAGTGCGTCCACATCCTGCTGCCGAAGTGGCTCGAGCGATACGCCCACAGCCTCACCGCACGGCCCCACCCGGTGCGCAGGACGATCCGCAAGGGCCTCATCCGGCCGCTCTGGCAACGGCTGGCCCGCCTCCAGCAGGTCCTGGACGCTCGGCTCCCCACCACCTCCACCCTGTGGCGGGTCCGCCGAGGCCAGCGCGAGATCGAGGGCCTGATCCAGCGCATGCGCACCGTCGCGAGCCCGCTCGTGCTCGTCACCGAGCTCCCCCCGTTCGGGCGGGTGTACCAGGAGTGGTTCCCTGGCGCGAACCCCCGCGTCGACGTCATGAACGAGGCCTTGCGGGACATGGTCCGACGGTTCGACAGCCCCGACGTCCGCTTCGTCCCGCTCGCGCACCTGTGGGAGCCACTCCTCGCCGAGGGGGAGGATCCCTGCCCTGACGGCGGCCACTACACGCCCGAGATGCACCGGGCGGTCGGTGAGGCCATCGCCGAGGTCGTGCTCGAGTGGGCGGAGAAGCAACCGCACCTGCTGGTCGAGCACCGACCCCGCGGTTGACCGTGCCCGCCCGGGTTCGAGTCGGCCCGGACGGTAGCCTCGGATCCGGCCCGGCCGCGGCCGGCGGCGGCAGCCTGGAGGCACCCGGGAACATGCGACGACGAGGTGGCGGAGGCGCACCCACCCGGCCGAGGGTGCTCCTCGGGGCGCTCCTGTTGCTCCTCCTGACCGCCGCTTCGGTCGTCCAGGCCGGCCCCGCCCAGGCCCAGGCCGTGCAGGCCTCGATCGATGACGCGCAGCTCGAGTGGGGTGCGTCGACCACGGTGCACGGCACCGGGTGGCAGCCCGGGGCCCAGGTCGACGTCATCCTCTACCCGGGCCCGCACCTCCTCGCGAGCACCACCGCGGCCGAGGACGGGACCATCGCCACCACGATCACGATCCCGGAGGGCCTCGGGAGCTCCAACGAGTACAAGCTCGGGGTCCAGGGCGGGGCTGCCGACGGGACCATCGGGGCCGTGTCGATCGACGTCACCATCGTCGGTCCGACGCCCACGGTCTCCGTCGCAGACCCTGAGCTGGCCTGGGGCGAGGTCACGACCGTGTCGGGGCAGCGGTTCAACCCCGGCGCCGCGGTCACGATCAGCCTCTTCCCCAACAACCAGGTCCTCGCCGAGACAACGGTCCGCGAGGACGCGACCTTCGCCACGGACGTCCAGATCCCCTCGGGCCTCCGCAGCTCGCAGGACTACCAGATCGTGGTCACGGGCCAGGGCATCGACCTCCTGTTCCACTTCATCCCGACGGCCGTGACGATCGTCGGCCCCCGGCCCACGATCTCGGTGAGCCTGGCCCGGCTCGCGTGGGGCCAGGCCACCCAGGTGCACGGCGACCTCTGGAGCGCCGGGAGCACCGTGAAGCTCCACATCCTCCCGGACACGATCCCCATCGGCGAGGCGACCGTCGCTCCCGACGGCACCTTCGACACCGCGGTCCGCATGCCCTCGGACCTCCCGACCTCCGACCGCTACTTCATCGTGGTGACGGGCACCGGGGCCGACGGGCACTTCGCCTACGTCCCCGAACCGATCACGATCATCGGCGACCGGCCGTTCATCGACGTCAGCACCAACCGCCCGGGCCGCGGGGGTTCCGTCACCGTCGACGCGCATCGCCTCGAGCCGGGCAGCCGGGCCGTGCTCACGTTGACCCCGGGGTTCGAGCGCCTCGGGGAGGAGACCGTGCGCGCGGACGGGACGTTCACCACCACCGTCCGCATCCCCGAGGACGCTGCCGGTGTCGACCCCCACGTCCTCGTCGTCACCGGAGTGGGGCACGACGGGCTCTTCGCCTACGTGCCCGCCCTCATGATCCTGGACGGCGACGGCTCGGCGGGCGCCACCCCGCCTCCGTTCGACCTCCCGGGCGACGACGACCCGCCCCGGCCCGACTTCGACGAGGACGGGTTCAGCGGTGCCGCGCTCCCGGCCGCCGAGGGGACCCCGACCAACATCCTCCTGGCGCTCCTGCTGGCCCTGCTCACGGCCCTGATCGTCGCCGCCCTCCTGCTCGCCACCCGCAAGGACCTGCGTGAGGCGGTCGCTCGACGGTGGGCGGGCCTGGTCCGCCGGATCCCCCGCCCCTGGACAGCGCGGGCTCGTCGGACGGCCCGGCCCGACCCCTAGACCGGGTGGAGCCAGCCCGTGAGCCCTCCGTCACACATGGCGGCGCCGGGACAAGTACATTTTCGGGGCTCAACAGACCAGCAGGGCCAGGGGCGGTCGGCGAGGAACGGGGAAGCATGGCGGACGTGGATCTCCAACGGGGTGGGCTGCGCCGCGCCGTCGAACAGGAGATCACGACGGCCGGGCCGACGACGCCGGCGGATGCCGACGGAAAGCGCGACCAGCCGTACCGACAGTGGGCGCGGCGGGCGGTCATCGGTGATGTCGTCGCGGCGGGGCTCGCGGCCGCCGTGGCCCGGGCCGTCAGCTTCGGGCTCTACACCGACAACGCGTTCGACCCCCGAGGCTCGGTCCACGTCTCCTACCTGGCCATCGGGCTCGCGATGCCGCTGGTCTGGCCGGCGGTCACCGCGCTGTGCGGTGGCTACGACCTGCGAACCCTCCTCGTCGGCGTCGAGGAGCTGCGACGGGTCCTGCGGGCGGGCATCTCCCTCCTCGCGCTCCTCGGGTTCGTGCACTTCGCCCTGGACGTCGAGCTGTCGCGCGGCTACGTGGGCGCGCTCGTCCCCCTCATGGTCCTGTTCGCCGGCATCTGGCGGCTGCTGCTCCGCCGGCACATCGCCCAGCGCCAGAGCAACGGGTCGGGCCATCACAACGTCGTGGCCGTCGGTCCGATCGACGAGGTCCAGCGACTCTGCGTGCAGCTCCTGAGCCGACCGGCCGGATCGATCGACATCGTCGCCTACGTCGCCGACGACGACGATGGCGAACCAGCGACGAGTGGCCCGCTCAGCCTCATCCGACACCTCCCGAACCGTGACGCGATCAAGGCACTGCACGAGCAGGGTGTCTCGATCGACCTGCTGGTCCGCGCCGGGCGCCCGCACCACGACGAGATCTGGGCGCTGGCCCGGCGCGCCCGTGAGCTCGACGCGGCGCTCGCCATCGCGCCGCATCGCGAGGACGCTTCCGCGAACGTCGCGGTGAGCTACGTGCCGTTGGGGAACACGCCGCTCCTCGTGGTGGAGACGCCCACGCTGCGGCCCTCGGCCAAGGCGATCAAGGCGGTGTTCGACAGAGTGATGGCGGGCCTCATGGTGCTCGTGCTCTCTCCGGTCCTCATCGGGATCGCACTCCTCGTGCTGATCCGCGACGGCAGGCCCGTGCTGTTCCGGCAGGACCGCATCGGTCGGCACGGCGAGGTCTTCACGTGCCTCAAGTTCCGCACGATGCACCCGGATGCGGAGTCGCAGCTCGCGGACCTGCACCACCTCAACGAGGTCGACGGGCCGCTGTTCAAGATCCGCGACGACCCGCGCGTCACGAGGCTCGGCCGCTTCCTGCGCGATCACTCGCTCGACGAGCTGCCCCAGCTGTTCAACGTGCTCGCAGGGTCGATGTCGATCGTCGGCCCCCGCCCGCCACTGCCCCACGAGGCCGCCACGTACAACGAGCGGGAGGCCCGCCGCCTGCTCGTGAAGCCCGGCCTGACGGGGCTCTGGCAGGTGGAGGGGCGGTCCGACCTGCCCTGGAGCGACGGCGTCTACCTCGATCTCCTGTACGTGGACCACTGGAGCCCGCTGCTCGACCTCGTGATCATCGCGAGGACGATCCGCGTGGTCTTCATGCCCAGCGGCGCGTACTAGTCGTCGTCGCTCGCCGAAGGCGAGCGACGACGATTGCTCCAGTCGATCTCGGCGGCGAGGTCGTCCAGGGTGCTGCGCAGCATGTGCCCGGCCCCGACCGCGGGGTCGGCCGCCACCACGTAGAGGACGGCCGGAGCGGGCGAGAGCCCCTCACCCCCCGACGCGTAGGGGTGCAGCACCTGGATGGCGAGGGTCGGTCGCAGCAACCGGGCCTCGGCCGACACCGGCTGAGCCGGGATGAGGAGCGGGGCCGCGACCGGATGGGCCGCCTTGTAGTCGGCGATCAGCTCGGGCACCCGCGCCGACGCCTCGGCCAGGAACTGGTCGAGGATCGGCTTCGGATCGACCGGCGGCCCCCCCTTCGGGTACACGCCGACGTGCAGGTGCGGTGAGCCGCCCTTCGCGTTGCCGGAGTCGCCGACGTAGCCGACGATGTCACCGGTGCGAACCGCCATCCCCTCGGCGAAGCCGCCGACGAGGTTCGACAGGTGGGCGAAGTAGAAGTACGTCCGGTCGGGCATGATCACCCGGACCGACAGCCCGCCCAGGGGGTCCTGGTGGGACTGCGCGACCCCGTCCACGGGGGCCCGCACGGGGGTGCCGAACGCGGCGAACACATCCGTGCCGAGGTGGAACCGGAAGCCCGGGCCGTAGCGCGGGTACAGCCAGTCGTGCGAGTAGCGCGCCGGTCCCGCCACCGGGAACCGCCCGAGGCCCACGCGGTAGGCCTCGTCCTGGTCGAGGCCGAGCGCGACGAGCTCGGACAGCGCCGTCAGGAGCGGGCCGTTGCTGTTGGAGCCCGTGCGGCGGACCGAGTTGATGATGCGCCGCGCCTCGGGCGGCACGACGATGCCGTCCTCGGGGGCCGGGGCGCCGTCCCCGCGCACGTCCTCTGCCCCCGGCGGGCTCTGGTCGCTCTCGCTCACCACCGTCGTGGACGTCGACGACGACGACGCCGGAGGCGCGGTGCTGGTGGTCGTGAACATGCCGCCCACGGGGTCGTCCTGCGCGCTCGTGGCGGGGGCGAGGAGGGTGCCCGCGGCGGCCGCGGCGAGGAGCACGGCGAGCAGGGGGCGGCGTCGGTCGGGACCCATGTCGGAGAGAGGTTCGGCAGCCACCCACGAGGTCCTGCCGAAGGGGCAGAGTACCCGCTCGGCTACGTTGCCCACCGATGGGCCCGTCCGTCGTCTACGTCGAGGACGAGCCGGCGGTGCAGCGCCTGGTGGAGTTCTGGCTCCTCGACGCCGGGTACACGGTCCACCTCGCGGACGACGGCGCGGCGGGGCTCGCACTGGTCAGGGAGGTCCAGCCGGACCTCCTCGTCACCGACGCGCTCATGCCCGTGATGTCGGGCGACGACCTCGTGGAGGCCGTGCGGAGCGACCCGACGCTGGCCCGCATCCCGATCGTCATGGCCACGGCGGCGGCCAGCCCGCTGCGGGTCGAGCGCATGCTCGCGCGCGGCTGCCAGGCGGTGCTGACGAAGCCGCTCGAGGAGGCGACGTTCCTCGCCGCCGTCCGCCGAGCCCTCGGGGAGGACTAGGCGCGCCGGACGAAGAGCACGTCGGCCTGGAGCGGCTCGCCGGTCCGGCGGGAGGTCTTGACGTCGTAGGTGGCGGCCAGGTCCCAGCCCCGCTCGACCAGGTGGCGGGTGATCTCCGCCGCGTCCGCCTGGCCCTGGTACAGCTCCACGAACGACACCTCCACCACGAGGTGCGTGGCGCGCGAGAGCAGCGCGTCGCCGCCCCGCAGGACGTCGAGCTCGGTCCCCTGCGTGTCGAGCTTGAGGAGGATCGGCCCGTCGGGCAGCTCGGCGACCGACAGGACGTCGTCGAGCCGGGCGGTCTGGACTCGGAGGACGGCGACGCCGTCGGTCTCGAACTCCGCGACCTGACGGGCGGCGACCGGGAGCAGCGACGAGCTGTCGTCGTGCCCGGTCACGTGGAAGTCGTCCGTGCCCGCGTGGTCCGTCAGCGCGAGCGGGCGGCAGTCGAAGCGCGGGTCGCCCGCGAACAGCGCCTGCAGCGTCTCGCGGGCCGTGGGCAGCGGCTCGAACGACACGATGCGGGCCTGGGGCCAGCAGTGCCGGGCGACCACCGCGAACTGGCCGACGTTGGCCCCGACGTCCACCACGAGCGCCATCTGCGGCAGGGGCGCGAGCACCGGCAGGTGCTCCACGGCGGGCAGCACCTTGTGGCGGAGGGCGCGGCGGAGCACCGGGTGCCGCACCGTGGCCCGCACCTTGTCGAGCCGCTTCCGCTGGAGCGCGAGATCCACCCGGACGTCAATCTTCGGTGGGGGCCTCGACGGCCCGCCGCTTGATCTCCTCGACGACCGCTGGGTCCGCGAGCGTGGTCGTGTCGCCGAGGGCCCGCCCCTCCGCGACGTCGCGCAGGAGCCTGCGCATGATCTTGCCGGACCGGGTCTTGGGCAGCTCGTCGGTGAAGATCACGGTCTTGGGGCGGGCGATCGGCCCCAGCTTGGTGGCGACGTGCTGCCGCACCTCCTCGCCGAGCTCGGCCGTGGCGGTGTGCGTCCCGCGCGCGATCACGTACGCCATGATCGCCTGGCCCGTCACGGCGTCGTTGGCCCCCACGACCGCGGCCTCGGCCACGGCCGGGTGGTCGACCAGCGCCGACTCGACCTCGGTCGTCGAGATGCGGTGGCCGGAGACGTTCATGACGTCGTCGACCCGTCCGAGCAGCCACAGGTAGCCCTCGTCGTCGAGCTTGCAGCCGTCCCCCGCGAAGTACCGCCCGGGGAAGCGGCTCCAGTAGGTCTCCTTGTAGCGCTCGGGATCGCCGTAGATCCCCCGGAGCATGGACGGCCACGGCCGCGTGAGCGTGAGGTACCCGCCGCCCCGCTCCACCGGCTGCCCCGCGTCGTCGACGACCTCGGCACCGATGCCCGGCAGCGGGAACGTCGCCGACCCCGGCTTCAAGGTGGTCACGCCCGGCAGGGGGCTGATCATGATGGCGCCGGTCTCGGTCTGCCACCACGTGTCGACGACGGGGCAGCGCCCACCGCCGATGTTGGTCCAGTACCACATCCACGCCTCGGGGTTGATGGGCTCCCCGACGCTGCCCAGCAGCCGCAGCTTCGACAGGTCGTGCGCCTCTGGCTCGGCGGTGCCCCACTTCATGAAGGTGCGGATCGCCGTGGGTGCGGTGTACAGGATGGTCACCCCGTAGCGCTCGGCGATGTCCCAGAGCCGGTCGCGCCGCGGCGTGTCGGGGGTGCCCTCGTAGATGACCGACGTGGCGCCGTTCGTGAGCGGTCCGTAGACGATGTAGCTGTGGCCGGTGACCCAGCCGATGTCCGCCGCGCACCAGTAGACGTCGGTGTCCGGGTGGAGGTCGAACACGTACCGGTGCGTGAACGCGACCTGCGTGAGGTAGCCGCCGGTCGTGTGCATGATCCCCTTGGGCTTGGCCGTGGTGCCCGACGTGTACAGCAGGTAGAGCAGGTCCTCGCTGTCCATGGGCTCGCAGGGGCAGTCCGCGGCGGCGCCGGCCATCAGATCCGACCACCAGTGGTCACGGCCGTCGACCATCTCCACCGGCTCGTCGACGCGCCGCACGACGACCACGTGCTCGACCGACGGGGTCGACGCGAGCGCGGCGTCGACGTTGGGCTTGAGCAGCGACGCCGCGCCCCGACGGAAGCCGCCGTCGGCCGTGACGACGACCTTGCACGCGGCGTCGTTGATCCGGTCGATCAGCGAGTCTGGGCTGAAGCCGCCGAAGACGACCGAGTGCGGAGCGCCGATGCGGGCGCACGCGAGCATCGCCACGGGCAGCTCGGGCACCATCGGCATGTAGATGCAGACACGGTCGCCCTTCGCGACCCCGAGGCCCTTCAGGACGTTGGCGAACCGCTGCACGTCGGCGTGGAGGTCCGCGTAGGTGATGGTCCGGGTGTCGCCGGGCTCGCCCTCCCAGTGGTACGCGACGTTGTCGCCCCGGCCGGAGGCCACGTGTCGATCGACTGCGTTGTGGCACGCGTTGAGCGTCCCGCCGACGAACCACTTGGCGAACGGCAGGTCCCACTCGAGCACGGTGTGCCACGGGCTCGACCAGTCGAGGAGCTCACCGGCCTGGCGGGCCCAGAAGGCCTCGGGGTCGGCGTCGGCCTCGTCGCGGAGCGAGCCGTCCCGGACCAGGCTGTCGGCGGAGAACCCGGCGGGTGGGGGGAAGGTGCGGTCCTCCACCAGCCAGTCCTCGATGGCGGCGCCCTTCGGCTCCTCGCCCATCTCCCCTCCCCTGCGTCGGCCATCCTGCGGTGCGGCTGCACACCCTAGGGCTCCTACCATGGCTCGATGCTCAGCCGGGTGTGGCTCGCCGTCGCGGTGTGGGCCTTCGCCGCGGTCTCCTGCGTGGCGTTCGTCGCCGACACGATGCTCGGCCCCACCATCGTCGTGATCGACCAGGGCTCCCGTGGTGTGCACCTCGGCGACGTGCTCGCCTGCATCGGGTTCCCGGGCTGGGCCTACGTCGTGACGCGCTCGTTCTGGCTGCCGGAGCGTCGGGGCGCCGGCGCTACGAGGCGGGGATGCCCTTGACGGTCGCCTTCGCCTCGACGTCGTCGAGCACGAGCGACATCGCGCCGACGGAGGCACCGTCGCCCACGTTGATCGGGCCGACGACCACGGCGTGGGTGCCGATCGTGACGTCGTCACCGATCACGGGCGCGCCGTGGAGCCCCAGCTTCTTGTTGGCGCCGAGGACGTTGCCGCCCACGAGCGTGAGGCGTGCGCCGGCGACGACGCCGCCGCCGACCACCACTCCGGACGGGTGCAGGATCTGGAGTCCCGGGCCGATGATGGCCGTCGGCCGGATCTCCGTGCCGGTCAGCATGTGGCAGAACCACATGAGCGCGATGGGCAGGGCTCGGGAACCGCGCAGGTGCAAGGTGTGGGACAGGCGGTAGAGCGCCGCGATGAACAGGCCGGGGTACGCGCGCTTGATCAGCGACTCTCCGGGGTGGCGCTCCTCGAGCCGCTGGGCGTCGCCTCGCAGGAGCTCGACCATGGCCCTGAACGACGGGTCGAGGTCGTCCCTCGCGCCGGCCGCGTCGTTGATCGCGAACGGACCGACGCCGTCGGTCCGGTAGAAGGCCTCGCGCCATCGTGGTCGGGGGGTCGGCTTGGGTCGGGCGGCCACGGCCGGATCGTACCTGGGACCGCTAGGTTCCGGGGATGGCCGACGAGGCACCGTTCGTCCTGGTGGATCGCCCCCGCCCGCACGTCGCGGTCGTCACGTTGCACAGGCCCGACCGGCTCAACGCGATGTCGATCGAGCTCGTCAGCGAGCTCCAGGCCGCGTTCGACGGGCTCGCGGAGGACAACGACACGTGGGTCGTCGTGCTCACGGGCTCAGGTCGCGCCTTCTCCTCCGGTCTCGACCTGAAGGACCACGGCGTCGTCCCGAACATCGACGGGCTGCAAGTGGGCCGCATCGCGCAGAAGGCGATGCGCCACTACTCGCGGCTGGTGCCGACGATGCGCCGTCTCCCCCAACCGGTGATCGCCGCGGTGCAGGGCCCCGCCTACGGAGGCGGCATGTGCCTCGCGCTCGGCGCGGACCTGCGCTTCGCCGGGTCGAGCGCGACCTTCAACAGCACCGGCATCGTGAACGGGCTGACGTCGACCGAGCTCGGGGTGTCGTGGCTGCTGCCCCGGTTGATCGGCGTCGCCCGCTCGAACGACCTGCTCCTGACCGGGCGGGTGGTCGACGCGACGGAGGCGCTCGCGATGGGGCTCGTGTCGCGCGTGCTACCGGACGCCGAGCTGCTCGAGGCGTGCCTCGACGTCGGTGAGGCGATGTGCCGCTACAGCCCGTACGGCCTCGCCATGACCAAGGACGTCATCTGGGCCAACCTCGAGGTGGGGAGCCTCGAAGCCGCGATCGAGCTCGAGGACCGCAACCAGCTCATGCTCGGCTTCACCGAGAACCTGCCGACCGCGATCCGCGCGTTCGACGAGGGCACCGTGCCCGTCTACACGGACGAGCCGCGCCGCGGCATGTTCCCGGAGTAGCCCGCCCGGGGCCGTCAGCCGCGGAGCGCCGCCGCGACCAGCTGCGCGATGGCGGCGTAGCCCTCGGCGGTCGGGTGGAACTGCTCGGGCGTGCCGGGCGGGTTGACCCAGGGCTCGGCCGAGCAGACCTCGTGTCCTTCGAGGGCACCGCTGACGTCGACGCGCTCGACCCGCACGCCGGCCTCCTTCGCTCGCAGGACGGCGGCGGTGATCGCCGCCTCGACGCCGTCGGCGGCGGCGAGGGCGGCGTCCTGTTCGTCCCGGGTGAGCCAGGGGCAGCCGACCAGCTGCACGGCGGGCCTCGGCACCACGTGCGGGTAGCCCACGTGCAGGATGCGGGCCCCCGGATGGGCGGCCTGCAGCGCCGGGTAGACCTCGTCGACGAGGCGCTCGGTCAGGGCCACCTGC
>DATFFY010000120.1:0-9024 GCA_035249805.1 Acidimicrobiales bacterium
TCGGCCGCGAAGGCCACGAGGGGGAAGGCCTGCTCCCCCGCCGCCAGCACGCCGGTGGGCCGGTCGTCCCGGTCGGGGCGCCGCCAGGACTCGTCGCCGTAGGTGGGCACCTCGTCGAGCAGGGTGTCGTGACCGGTCCGGAGGTAGCGGTCGACGAGCAGGCCGTCGGACCAGCCGAGCTCCTCCCCGAACCAGCGCCACCCCCGCTCGGCCAGGGCCCGCAGCACCAGCGTGCGGAAGGCGTACTTCTCGGCGACGAAGTGGTGCGACTCCACCACGTAGGCGAGCCGGGCGCGGTCCAGCACGGCGTCGAGCGCGGCGAACGGCCCGGTGGCGCCGTCGGGCGCGAGCTCGATCGGCTGCGCCCGCGCCGCGAGCCACCGCTCGAGCTGTCCCCTCCGCACGCCCGCCAGGCTGCCACCCGCCGTCTGGCATCGCTTCGAGGCGGCCCCGTAGGTTCGGCGGCAGTGGCCGACAGGTGGTTGCCGACAGGTCGGGTCCGGCGGGCGGTCACCCCGGCGCGGCTGATCGTGGAGGGCGCGGCGGCCGCCACGCTGGCCAAGGCCCGGGCCGTCCGGGGCGGCTCGCTCCAGGAGATCGCCGAGGACCTGGCCGAGGACGAGCGCCTCGTCGCCGCGGCCGAGCGCATCGCCCGCCAGCTCGGCGAGATGAAGGGCGCGGCCATGAAGATCGGCCAGATCCTGTCCTTCGTCGACCTCGGCCTCGTGCCCGAGCAGTTCCGGGGCGCGCTGGCGGCGCTCCAGGCCGACGCCCCGCCGATGCCCTACGAGCTCGTGGAGCAGGTCATCGTCGAGGAGCTCGGCGCGAGGCCGGAGGAGCTCTTCGACTACTTCTCCCCGGTGCCGATCGCCTCCGCATCCATCGGCCAGGTCCACATGGCCCGAGGAGTTAGGCCAGGGGCTCTCGACCTTGTGGCGGCTCGGCGCACTGATGGCCCTGCGTTGTCTGGTCGCCTCGCCCGAGGGCTCGGCTCCGGTGGGGACGATGAAGAGCTGGTGGTCAAGGTGCAGTACCCGGGTGTGGCGAAGGCCATCGAGTCCGACCTGAAGAACGCCGCGCTGCTGTCGCTGCTCGGCCGGGTGGTGCAGCGGCTGCTGGCCGACCTCGTCGGCCGGGTCGACACGAAGGCGATCATCGAGGAGCTGCGCGAGCGGGCCACCGAGGAGCTCGACTACCGGATCGAGGCCCGGAACCAGGAGCTGTTCCGCGAGCTGTTCGAGGGCGATCCCACGATCGAGGTCCCCGCGGTCGTGCCCGAGCTGTCGACGGAGCGGGTGCTGACGTCGCAGTACGTGGACGGGCTCCGCTGGTCCGCCGCGCTCGAGGCCCCGAAGGAGCGGCGCGACCGCTGGGGACAGGTCATCGGCCGGTTCCAGTGGCTGTCGATGTTCGGCCACGGCGTCACCAACCTCGACCCCCACCCGGGCAACTACCTCTTCCACGACGACGGCCACGTCACGTTCCTCGACTTCGGGGCGTGCCAGCAGTACACGGGCGAGCAGCTCGAGCGCCTCATCGGCCTCGTCCTCGCGGCCATGGCCGACACGGACGAGGCGGTGATGGCGTCGCTCGAGCGCTTCGGGCTGATCCGCAAGGCCACCGGCTTCGACGTCGACCTCCTCGTGCGGCCCGTGCGCCTCGCCTTCGAGCCGGCCATGGCCGAGGAGCAGCCGTTCCAGTTCACGCGGGACTTCGTCGCGGTGCAGGTGGCCCAGGCCCTCGACCTGCGCTTCGGCAAGGACGAGCTCAAGCTCCTCCAGGCCCTCGACGTCCCGCCGGAGCTCCCGATGGTCCTGCGGGTGACGGTCGGCATCGCCGGGCTGCTCAGCCAGCTCGGCGCGGCGGTCGACTTCCAGGTCGTGCTCGACGAGGCCCTGGCCGGGCACCCCGACTACACCCCCTTCTCGTCCCGCCGCTGACATCGCCTCCGCCCCCGGTGGTCGAGGACGAGCGTGCCCGAGCTCGGCCACTTCAACATCATCGGCCTGCTCACCCCCTGAACAGGCAGAACGGGTGCCCGTCGGGGTCGAGCATCACCGTGACGCCGGTCTGCGGTTGGTGCGGTGCGACGGTGGCTCCGCACTCGACGGCGTGCCTGACCGCGCCATCCAGGTCGTCGGTCGCGATGTCGAGGTGGACCATCATCAGCTGCGTGTCGGGCTGCGACGGCCAGGTCGGCGGGACGTACTCGGCGTCCTCGTGGAACGAGAGGCCGTGCGCCGTCGGGTCCGGGCGCAGCACCACCCACCCGGCCTCGTCGGCGAGCCGGGGCCAGCCGAGCAGCCGCTCGTAGAACGCGGCCAGGGCCCGCGCGTCCCTCGTGCTGAGCACCGTGCCGGCGATCCTCAACCGCGGCCGCTCCATCGCGTCACGCTACGCCTCGCCGGCCGGCTTCTCGGTTCCTGTCTCAGGTAGCAGCGACGAGCGACAAGCGACAACGGCGGGGGCTTGTCGCTCGTCGCTGATACGCGAGACGGCTGCTGGTGTCGGGCTCAGGCGCTCCGGCGAGCGATGAGGTCCGCGAGTGCCGTCCTGGCTGCCGTGGTGACCTCGTCGACCCCCGGAGCGCGGCCGAGCTGGATGGCGATGGCCTGACGGCGGATCCGGTAGGCGGTGGAGCGCGGGACGACGCCGATCGCGTAGGTCCCGCGGGCGACCCCGCACCGTGAGCCGCGCGTCGGCGAGGAGCTGGGCGAGCTCCTCCACCGTGAGGGGTCGATGCGCATCCATCAGCCAGGTCACGAGGACCCGGCGCACCTGGCGTCCGTCGAGCGTCATCGCGCCAGGTTCGCAGCGCGGTGTGACAGCTCGGGACGACTACACGACCTTGAGGCGGCTGGCGGTGCGGCGCTCGTCCCAGTGGGTGCTCACGTTGCGGGCGAAGTGCGGCGGGCGGCTGGGCAGCACCGACGTCTCGAGCCACAGCCGCTTGAGATGGCGGACGGCGCCGGCGCCCCGGTCGTCCTCGTACGCGGTGCGGCCGTGGAGCACGTGGAAGTTGTTGATGAACTGCATGTCGCCGGGCAGGAGCTCCATCGACACGTGGTGGGCGGGGTCGTCGGCCAGCGCGACGAGGAGCTGCAGCGCCTCCGTCTGCAAGGGGGTGAGGCGGGGCGCGTCCTCGTGGCGTTGCGAGGCGAGGATGTACGGCGGGATGCAGCGCACGAACAGCCGGTCGTCCCACTCGGTGAAGACCGGCAGCTCGTAGAAGCCCTTGGCGCCCGGCGCCTGCTCGCCCCGGAAGTCGTACGGGTACGGCTCGTAGAGGACCGCGGCGAGGTCGGGCCGCTCCTCGACGAGGTGGTTGTGGATCCACACCGAGCTGGCCACCGTCGACAGGCCGCCGGCGCGCCCGTTCGTGAGGCACATCAGGCCGACGAGGTCGCTGCCGTCGCAGTGGAACGGCAGGGCCATGCCGCCGAGCTCGTTCCCGCGGGCGGTCGGGTCGTTCGCGGCCTTGCCCTGGTCGGTGACGTCGCCGAGCACGTGGCCGTGCTTGTTCTGCGGCCACGGCGCGCCGAGGTGCATGCCGATCCCCCAGTAGAGGATCTCCATCTCGGTCTGGTCGTAGCGGTCCCGGTCGATGCCTCGGATGCGGACGAACCCGCGCCCGTCGATCAGCTCCCGCTCGATCGCGGCGATGCGCTCGGCCAGGGTCGGGAGCGGGAAGTCGTCCCGTCCCAGCTGGAGCACGTCGTCGGTCTTGGCCAGGGCGTGCCGCAGCGCGGCGTCGAGCTCGGCCTGCTCCGCGTCGTCGAGCAGCTCGGTCCAGGCCGACTCGTCGGCCACCTCGTCCGCGGTCCACCCGGACAGCGGCTCGAGCACGCGCGCCATGCCCATGTGGAGGAGTCTGGCACTCCCGTCCCGGGACCGCGCTGCTAGCGGACGGCGCCGACCCAGGGGACGAACCGGCCGGTGCCGGCCATCCAGCTGCGAACGCGATCACCGTGCACGGCGACCAGGTGGGGTTCCTCGATGCGGCGCACGACGACCTCGATGACGAGGACGGTGGCGGCGAACCCGAGCGCCGTCAGGGCGTTGGGCACGAGGAGCACCTGGCCGAGGCCGAAGGCGAACATGGCCGTGTAGATCGGGTTGCGGACGCGGCGGTACGGGCCGGTCGTCACGAGGGCCGTCCGCTCCTCGGCGTCGACGCCGATGCGCCACGACTCCCCCATCGCCAGCTGTGCCCACATCGTGGCGGCGATCCCGACCACCGTGAGCGAGAGCCCGACCGGGCCCAGCCAGGCGGCCGTCGATGCGCGATCGAGGCCGCCCGTGAGGTCGAGGATCGACCCGGCGACGTACGGCCCCGCGAAGAGCACCACGGCCGCGACGCCGTTGCCGGCCGGTCCGGACCGGAACGGTCCCCGCCCCGTCCGCCGGACGTGGATCCACGACCGGACCCCGATGCAGACCACCCCGAACACGATCACCCCGACGAGCGCTGCCCATGCCATGGGGGGCATGGTAAGCATCCTTAACATATGCGTCAAGACGCATGTGTCAGCGGCCTGCCGCGAGGAGGTCCTCTCGGGTGAGCGACGGGCGGCGGGGGGCGTCCGGATCGCGGGGTGGCTCGGTCGCCGCGGCGGCGATGCGCTCGAGCACGGTCGGGTCGTCGAACACCTCGGCGGGCGACACGAGGAGGCTCATCATCCGCACCACGAGCAGCGCGAGCTCGGGGTCGCCGGTGGCGGCGACGCGCCGGAGGACGCGGAGGTCGACGGGGGGCCCGGCGCTCACGCCCCCGTCGGACGCGACGGACACGTGGTACCAGGGCTCGACCTTCGTGGCGCTGGCCGTCTCGTACGCGCGGGACGCGGCGTGGCGGTCGTCCGGGTGCTCGGCCAGCGCGTCGGCGACGAGCACGGCCTGGAGCACGGCGAGCGACGAGCCGCGGCCGTAGAGCGGGTTGGTGCACGTGTGGGAGTCGCCGACGGCGAAGAAGCCGTGGGCCAGCGGCGTGCCGTCGTCGGCCACGTACCGACGGAGGCGGTTGATGAGGCCGCCCATCACCTGCACCGGCGTGATCGGGCTGCCGCCCCACAGCGCCAGGGCGCCCATCTCGCGGAACAGCGGCAGCACCGCCTCGAAGCGGTCGGGGTCGTGGAGGTGGGCGCGGAGCTCGCCGTCGTCGACGGGGACGGCGAGGGTGGCCGAGTACGTGCCGTTGTCGGCGCCGGCCAGGACGAAGCCGAGCCCGGCCCGCCGGCCGCCGAGGTAGCCCATCGGCACGTTGGCGCCGTCGGCGGTGCGGTAGAAGCGGGACAGGTACACGGTGCCGGTCGGGTGCTCCTCCTCGGGCACCACCACGCCCTGGGCGGCGAACCAGGCCGGGACCGCGCAGCGCCGCCCCGCGCTGGCGACGACGACGTCGGCCGCGATCTCGGTGCCGTCGTCGAGCCGCACCCCGCGCACCTCGAGCGGACCCGACCCCGCGTCGGCCAGCAGGCCCTCCACGCCGACGCCGACGCGCAGCGACACGGCGGGCTCGGCCAGGGCGCAGCGGCGCAGCACCCACTCGAGCGTGGTGCGCCGGCACGACAGCACGTGCAGGTCGGCGGCGTGGCGCTCGTAGTCGGGCAGGTCGGGCGGCACGTTGGGGGGCAGGATGCTCAGCTCCCCCACGCCCGCGTCGAGGAGGGCCTGCAGGACGTCCGGGTACCGGTCCCGCAGCAGCACGCGGATGAGCGCGGGGAACCCGTGCGTGTGGCGGACCTGCGGCGCGCCCCGCCGATCCCAGGCGAACGCGCCCTCGACGTCCTCGGGCATCGGCGTGTCGTCGCGCTCGACGAGCTCGACCTCCCACCCGTTCCGCGAGAGCGCGAGCGACGCCGCGAGCCCCCCGATGCCCGCCCCCACGACGACCGCCTTCACACCGGCGACCCGGGCTAGTCGCCCCCGGTGAGGGCGGGCTCCCGCTCCTCCTCCTCGTCGTCGAGGGGGGCGGCCTCGGAGGTGCCCTCCACGGCGATGTTCGGGAGGATCCGGTCGAGCCAGCGGGGCAGCCACCAGTTGCGGTCGCCGAGGAGCTCCATCGTGGCGGGCACGAGCAGCATCCGGACGACGGTGGCGTCGAGGAGGATGGCCACGGCCAGGCCGATGCCCATGAGCTTCATGGTCCGGTCGCTCTCGAGGACGAAGCTGCCGAACACCACGACCATGATCGCGGCGGCCGCCGTGATCACCTTGGCCGTGGCGGCGAGCCCGTCGGCCACCGACGTGCGGCTGTCACCCGTGCGGTGCCACTCCTCCCGCACCCGCGAGAGGAGGAACACCTCGTAGTCCATCGACAGGCCGAACACGATGGCGAAGAGCATCATCGGCGCCCAGGGTTCGATCGGCCCGGGTTCGACGCCGACGAGGTCCTTGAGCCAGCCCCACTGGAAGAGCGCCACCACCACGCCGTAGGCCGCGCCGATCGACAGCAGGTTCATGATCACGGCCTTGAGCGGCACGAGCAGCGATCGGAACACCACGAGCAGCAGGAGGAACGACAGCGCGAGGACGGCGAGGAAGAACCAGGGCAGGCGCTCCCGCATGTGGTCGGACGAGTCGATGCTCGCCGCGGTGACGCCGGTGACCAGCACGTCGGTCCCGATCTCCTGCTCGAGCGGCGGGAGGACGTCGTCTCGGAGGTGCTGCACGAGGTCCTCGGTGGCCTCCTCCTGCGGACCGGTCGTCGGCGCGACGTTCCACAGCGCCACGGTGCCGTCCTCGTTCACGAGCGGGCCGAACACGGAGGCCACCTCCGGCTCCTGCTCGAGGGCGTTGCGGATGCCGCCGAGGAAGAGCGCGTTGGTGCCCTCGGGCAGCTCGCTCACGAGGAAGAGCGGGCCGTTGTAGCCCTCGCCGAACCCTTCCACGAGCAGGTCGTACGCCTGCTTGGTGGTCGTGTCGTCGGCGAAGTTGCTCTCGTCGGAGAAGCCGAGGCGCAGCCCGACCATCGGGATCGTGAGCACGAGGAGGCCGACGGCCGACGCGATCGCGACGCGCCACGGGCGGTGCTGCACGATGCGGCTCCAGCGCCACGCGACGGTCTCGCGCCGGGGCTTGGGCGGCCGATGGGTGACCTCCTTCTTCAGGGCGGGCACCCAGAAGCCGGCGATGAGGGAGATGGCGGCCAGCGGCAGGCCGATGATCGCGAGCGCCGCGACGTCCAGGCCGACGCCCAGCAGCGTGAGGGCGACGAAGCCGGCCGCCACGAGCCCCCGCCACCTCGTCCGCTCGACGTTCATGCCGGCGAACCCGAGCAGCGCGGGCAGCAGCGTGAGCGACGCCAGCACCGTGATGGCCACGGTGACCGAGGCGGTGATGGCGAGGCCGTTGATGAAGTCGATGCCCATCATGAACATGCCGAGCAGCGAGATCACGACGGTGCCGCCGGCGAACAGGACCGACCGGCCCGCGGTGTCGATGGCGATCTGGACCGACTCCCGCACGGAGTGGCCGGCGTGCAGCTGCTCCCGGTAGCGGGTGACGATGAGCAGCGCGTAGTCGATGCCGACGCCCAGACCGATCATGATGCCGATGAACGGGGCGAAGTCCGGCACCTCCATCACCCGGCTGAACAGCACCACGGCCGCGCCGCCGATGCCGATGCCCATGAGCGCCACCCCGACGGGCAGCCCCATGGCGAGCACGGACCCGAACGCCGCGATCAGGATCACGATGGCGAAGGCCAGGCCGATGAGCTCGGCGGTGGGCTCCTCGAACTCGGCGAAGATGAAGCCGCCGAGCTCGACGTTCAGGCCGTCGATGTCCGGGACCTCGTCGAGGATCTTGTTGCGCAGGTCCTCGGCGTCGGTGAACTCGACGTCCTCGGGCATGCCGACGTTCGCGTACGCGATCGTGCGCCCGCTCCCCGCCGAGACCAGCTGGGTGGCGTACTGCGGGTCGTAGGGGCTCTCGACCCGGGTGACGAAGTCCTCGTCCGCCACGTCGGCGAAGAGCGCCTCCATGGCGGCGCGCACCTCGGGAGCGTCGACGCCCTGCTCGGCCTCGAACACGATGGTGCCGGTCTGGCCGGCGCCCTGGCCGCCGAAGCGCGCCTCGAGCAGATCGAGACCGTCCGACGACTCGAGCCCCGGCTGGCTGAAGTCGGCGTGGTAGTCCTCACCGACGCTGCTCGAGACGCCGTTGATCAGGATCATCACCGCGATCCACAGCCCGAGGACGACGCGGCGCCGATCGTGGCAGAGGGGACCTAGACGGGCGAACATGGCGGCTCCTTGGCTGCTCAAGGGGGGGCACCCGGTCGGACGAATGATGCACCGTCGGATCATCGGTCGTCTCGGATATCTGCCGATTCTCTGCTGTGATCCTTGACACCACCTGGCAGGGGAACGTGACAGCCCCCGCTGTTCACCCTGCGGTCAGGCGGCGGTCGATCTCGGCGCCCATCACGCGGCAGTCGGTGGCGGGGTGGTCGAAGCGGCACAGGAGGGCCCCGCTCAGGTAGCTCCGGGCCCGCTCCAGCTCCCGGATCTCCTCGTCGAGCGCCTCGAGCCGGCGGGCGGCGATGGCCTTCCACTCGTCGACGGTCTCGGCCTCCAGCACGCCGGCGATGTCGTCGAGGGACAGGCCGGCGTCCTGGAGCATCCCGATGAAGACGAGGCGGCGCAGGCCCTCCGGGCGGTAGCGGCGGTGGCCGGACTGGCGGCCGTCGGCCTCGAGGAGGCCCCGGCGCTCGTAGTAGCGGACCGTGGAGGTGGCCACGCCGGCGCGCCGGGCCACCTCGCCGATCGTCAGCAGCGCATCGTCCATGCGACCACTTGACTTGAACCCGGGTTCAACTGTCAACGTCCCGTCCATGGCTCTCGCGCACACCCCCACCCACGTCCCGAACCACCACGCCCACCACGGCGGCTTCTCCGGGCTGACCGGCCTCCTGCTGGGCCTCCTCTTCACCGTCCGCCGGGGTGGCGAGCGCCGGCTGGCCGGTCAGCACGAGCGCCAGTCGATAGAGCGCGACGTGCTCGGCCTGGAACCAGCTCGCGA
>DATFFY010000121.1:0-10141 GCA_035249805.1 Acidimicrobiales bacterium
CCTCGGCCAGCTCGACGGTGGGCAGCCCCGCGACGGGCGCGACCGCGTCACCCTCGGCGCGCGGGTTCACGGCGTCGACGTCGGCCAGGAACACGAGCGTGTCGTCGGCCTCGAGCCCGGCGGCGGGGTCGCCGCCCCGCAGCCCGAACCCGTCGTCGGGGGCGATCACCGTGACGACGCGGGTGCCGGCCTGCGCGCCGACCAGGCCCTTGCGGACACCGCGGAGGAGCTGGTCGTTGACGACCACGCCGGTGGGCCCGGGCTCGTCGTAGGTGGTCCCGTAGACGTCGCCGGTGCGGCCGTTGACGAAGGTGAAGTCGAGCATGAGCGTGTCGCCCTCGGCGGCGGCGTCGCCGGTGCCCTCGGTCAGCATCGTGCACTGCGTGCGGTCGACGGACAGGGGCGTGTCGAAGTCGAGCGTGGGCTGCGCGCCGGGCTGCCCGGAGACGGTGACGTCCTCGACGTCGTCCTCGCAGGCGGTGACCGGCTCGTCGTCGCCGTCGGCAGAGGTCGTGGGGTCGTCCTCGGCGCCGCATCCGGCGACGAGGAGACCGGCGGCGGCGAGCAATGCGAGGAGGGCGCGCACAGGGGTCCTTCGGGTGGGGGTGTCCGGAGCGATCAGCATGTCAGCCCGTGGACTGGGCCGCGAAGCCACGGCCCACGAGGACCTCGGTGGCGGCCAGGCCCGGGATGGGGGCGAGCAGGCGGATCTGCCCGACGACGATGTCGCCGGCGGGCAGGAGGTCGATCGTGGTGGTCTCGACCGCGAGGACCCGGCCGGCGTCGTCCCGGTACACGGCCACGACGTCGACGCCCTCCTCGTCGCTGGGCCAGCCCGACTGCACGGCGAAGCGCGTGACCGCGCCGCCGAAGGGCTCGGGGGTCGTGATGGCCTCCTGGGCGGCGAGCGTGCCGGTCGCGGCGGGGGGCAGCCAGCCGGCCACGTTCACGCGCACGTCGAGGCGGGCCGGCGGTGCGATCTGCTCGACGATCGTGCGGCCCACGGCCATGCGCTGCCCGGGCATGATCCCGTTCAGGAGGGCGTGGTCGACGAGCAGCTCGTTGCCCGCCTCGTCGAGCACCCGCGTGGTGACCTGCACGCCCGCCGCGAGCAGCCCCTCGTTCGGGTTCTGCAGCACCACGCCGTAGCCCCCGATGCGCTGCCCGCGCTGGTACGGGTCGGGGAAGCTCGTGGCCCCCTGCTCCGCGACGACCAGCGGGATGCCCTCCGCGGGCAGGGTCGACGACGTGGTGATCGGCTGGAGGGTCGGTTCGGTGGTGGTCGCCGCGTCGGGCAGGTCGAGGCCGTCGGTGCACGCGGTGGTCGCCGCGAGGAGGCCCACCAGGAGGGCCGCGAGCGATCGCGGCACGAGCACTAGGAGAGCGTCTTGTTCAGACGGTCGAGCGCGGTGTCCTCGGAGATGTTCAGCGCGAAGGCCAGCTCGCTGACGAGCACCTGGCGGGCCTTGACGAACATCGACTTCTCGCCGGCGGACAGGCCCTTGTCGGCGTCGCGCAGGGCGAGGTTCCGGACCACCTCGGCCACCTGGTACACGTCGCCCGACTTGAGCTTCTCCTGGTGGTTCTTGAAGCGGCGGGACCAGTTGGTGGGCTCCCGCACGTCCTTCTTCGCCAGCACCTCGAAGACGTCCTCCACGTCCTCCTTCGAGATCGGGTACCGCATCCCGATCTCCTCGGCCTTGTCCGACGGGACCTTCAGGAGGAGATCGCCGTGGGTCATCCGCAGGACGAAGTACTTCCCCTTGCCGCCGTCGGGCAGGGCGATCGTCTCGGTGCCCTCGATCACGGCCGCCCCGTGGTGGGGGTAGACGACCTTGTCTCCGACCTTGAAGGGCACGCGCGTCTCCTACTGCTGGCTGCCGGGGGTCCACAAGGATGCCACCGATCGGGTCGATTCGCGCCATCGGGAGGGCCGGTCCTACCCTGCCCGGGCAGGCCGGATGGCCGGTCCGGACGAAGGGGGACGTCGTGTTCGAGTGGACCGAAGAGCAGCTCATGATCCGCGACGCGGTGCGGCAGTTCGTCGAGGCCGAGATCGCACCGAAGCGCGACGAGCTCGAGCACGGCGACCTCCCGCCGTACGACATCCTGCGCAAGCTCTTCGCCACGTTCGGCATGGACGCCATGGCCCGGGCCTCGTTCAAGTCCCGCATCGAGCGCGAGAAGCGGATCGCGGCGGGGGAGGAGGAGGCCGCGCCGAGGGACGAGCGCGTGCTCGCCCCTGGGGACACCAACGCCGTCGCCATGACGATGATCCCGATCATCGAGATCTGCCGGTGGTGCCCCGGCATGGTCACCGCGATGGGCGTGTCGATGGGCCTCACCTCGGCCGCGATCATGAGCCGCGGCACCACGGCGCAGAAGGAGCGGTGGGCCCTCGACCTCCTGACGCTCGACAAGATCGGCGCCTGGGCCATCACCGAGCCCGGCTCGGGCTCCGACGCCTTCGGGTCGATGAAGGCGACCGCCCGCCGCGACGGCGACGAGTACGTCCTCAACGGGTCGAAGACGTTCATCACGAACGGGCCGTACGCCGACACGATCGTCTTCATCTGCAAGCTCGACGAGGGCAACCCGCCCGAGGAGCGGAAGATCCTGTCGTTCGTGCTCGACACGGGCATGCCGGGCCTCGAGCAGTCGAAGCCCCTTCGCAAGATGGGGATGCACTCGTCGCCCACCGGCGAGCTGTTCCTCACCGACGTGCGGGTCGGCCGCGACCGGCTCCTCGGTGAGACCGAGGACGTGCCCGCGGGCGGCCGCGAGGGCGCCAAGGACACCTTCTCGATGGAGCGATCGGGCGTCGCCGCCATGTCCCTCGGGATCATCGACCGGTGCCTCGAGCTCTGCGTGCAGTACTCGAAGGACCGCGTGCAGTTCGGCCAGCCCATCGGCGAGTTCCAGCTCATCCAGGACAAGCTCGCCCGGATGGAGGTGGCCCGCCTCAACGTCCAGAACCTCGTGTTCCGGTTCCTCGAGATGACGGCGGCGGGCCGGTCCCTCTCCCTGGCCGAGGCCTCCGCGATGAAGCTGTACTCGGCGCGGGCCGCGGTCGAGGTGGCCATGGAGGCCGTGCAGCTCTTCGGCGGCAACGGCTACATGAGCGAGTTCCACGTCGAGCAGCTCGCCCGCGACTCGAAGGTCCTCCAGATCTACGCCGGCACCGACGAGATCCAGATCACCCACATCGCCAAGGACCTCCTCCGCCGCTGACCCCACCGGAGGTCGTCACGGCTCGGTGACCGTCCACCCCCGGCGGCGCAGCTCGTCGGCGAGGAGGTCGGCGGGCATGCCCCGCAGCGCCTGGACCCGTTGGGTCTCCAGCTGCTGCTCGGCCCGATGCTCCTCCATCGACGTGCCGTCGCGCTCCTGGTCACCCCCCAACAGCTGGTCGATCAGCGTCGACGCCTCGTCCCGCGTGAACCTCCCGCCCGCCTGGCGCTGCGTGAGCCCGAGTGGCCCGCGCGCGTCGCGAAAGCCGTCGTGGCCCGCCCTGCGCAGGAGCGCCTCGAGGTACTGGACCTGCTTGGACGTGGCCGGAGGCCCGGACCGCTGGCCGAACGCCATCTCCCGATCCTCCCAGAGCCGGTGTGACACCTCCGGGACCTCGGCGAGGCAATGGGTTCCGCCCGCTCGAGGGCGAGGCGATTGGTTCCACCTACGGAACCAATCGCCTCGGGCGCCGACCGGCGGAACCCATTGCCTCGCCTGTACTTCGGTTGTCACACCTTGGGGCAAGCATCGGGCGAATGGATGCGAGGGGCAGGGACGCCAGACTGGCGCTGCTGGCGAGTCGACAGGCGGGCGCGTTCTCGTTCGCGCAAGCGCTCGACCTCGGCTTCCCCCGACCGACGATCCACCGACGCCTCGCGGCAGGCGTGTGGGTCCGGCGACATCCGGGTGTGTACGGGTTCGGCGGCGCCGAGCGAACCCGGGCCCACGACCTGTGGTGCGCAGTGCTCGCCACCGGCCCGGCCGCGTCCCTCACACACGAGAGCTCGGCGACGATCCATGGCGCAGAGCGCTTGCCCTCGGACCCGATCACCTTGACGGTCCCGCACGGCGGGCATGCACGCCTCGACGGACTGTTCGTCCACCAGATCGACGACCTCGCTCCGTCTGATCGCATGGTCTGGCGTGGGCTTCCGATCAGCAAGCCGGCACGGGCGATCGTCGAGCTCGGGGCCACACAGTCCGTCGCCGTCATCGGGGCCGTGGCCGACGATCTCATCCGGATGCGGAAGACGACGCCCGCACAGATCTGCGCCGCGTTCGCTCGCGTCGCCCGTCCGGGCAAGCCTGGCATCGAGCGGGTGGCGCGGGTCCTGGAAGAACGGGGTGACGGGTACGTGCCGCCGGCTTCGGAGCTCGAGCAGGCGCTGTTCTCGGCGCTCATGGCCGGGGGGCTTCCACCGCCGGAGCGCCAGGTCGCCCTCCCTGGTCGCGAGGACGTGCGCTCGATCCGCGGCCTGGTCGACGGCGCCTACCGCGACGCGCAGCTCCTGCTCGAGGCCGACGGACGGCGCTGGCACGATCGCGTCGCCGCGGCTCGAGCAGATCGCGAGCGGGACGCCCAGGCCGCACGGGTGGGATGGCAGACGCTCCGCTTCGTCCACGAGCAGGTCGTGGGCGACCCCGCCGAGGTCTGCGCGGTCGTCGAGGACACCCGCCGCGTCCGGCTCGCGCTCCTCGGCCGGGCGGCCTAAACGGCTGGTCGTCCGAGGTTCAGGGGGCCGCTCTTGGCGGTCGACACGCGAGGCAATGGGTTCCGCCCGCTCGAGGGCGAGGCGATTGGTTCCACATGCGAAACCAATCGCCTCGGGCGCCGACCGGCGGAACCCATTGCCTCGCCTCCGCCGCTAGACGCCGAGGCTGCGGCCGATGATCTCCTTCATGATCTCGGTGGTGCCGCCGTAGATCGTGGTGATGCGGGCGTCGACGTACTGGCGGGCGATCGGGTACTCCACCATGTAGCCGTAGCCGCCGAAGAGCTGCAGGCACTGGTCGACGACGCGCTTCTGCAGCTCGGTGCACCACCACTTCGCCATCGCTGCCTCCTCCGGCGTGAGGTCGCCGTCGTTGAGGGCGACCACGCACCGGTCGACGAAGGTCTGGGCGATCTCCAGCTCCGTGGCCATCTCGGCGAGCTTGAAGCGCGAGCTCTGGAACGAGCCGATCGGCTGGCCGAACGCGGTGCGCTCCTTCACGTACTCGAGGGTGCGGTCGAGCGCGGCGCGGCCGGCGGCCACGGCCATCACGGCGAGGGACAGGCGCTCCTGGGGGAGCTTGGTCACGAGCGAACGGAAGCCGGTGCCCTCGTCGCCCAGCCGGTTCGCCACCGGGACGGGGACGTCGGTGAAGAACAGCTCGGCCGTGTCCTGCGCGTGGGTGCCGACCTTGTGGAGGTTGCGGCCCCGCTCGAACCCGGGCATGCCGCGCTCGATGACGAGAAGGGAGATCCCGGCGTGCCGCTGGGACGGGTCGGTCTTCACCGCGGTGATGACGAGGTCGGAGTTGATGCCGTTCGTGATGAAGGTCTTCGACCCGTTGACGACGTAGTGGTCACCGTCGCGGATCGCGGTGGTCGCCATCGACGCGAGGTCGGATCCCATCCCCGGCTCGGTCATCGCGACCGCGGTGATGAGCTCGCCCGAGCAGATGCCGGGGAGCCACCGCGCCTTCTGCTCGTCGGTCGCCAGCGCGAGGAAGTACGGCAGGCAGATGTCGTTGTGCAGCGACCATCCCAGCCCGGCCGCGTTGACGCCGGCCCGCTGGATCTCCTCCGCGATGACCATGTTGAACCGGAAGTCGTCGACCCCGCCCCCGCCGTGCTCGACCGGCGCGGCCATCCCGAGGAAGCCGAGCGCACCGGCCTTCTTGAACAACGACCGGTCGACGATGCCCGCCGCCTCCCACTCCTCGTTGTTCGGGACCATCTCGGCGGCGATGAAGGCGCGGACCGCCTCTCGGAAGAGCTCGTGCTCCTGGGTGAAGTGACTGCGCTGCATCGGTTCCGCCCTCCGAAGGTCGATGAGCGCTCAGGTTATCCGGGTCGCAACATCGGCGGGTACATTGCGAGGAGCACGAAAGGGGAGCTCGGGACAGCCGGGCTGAGAGGGTGGCCGACCGGAGACGGAGCGCCACCGACCCGAGGAACCTGAACCGGGTAATGCCGGCGGAGGGAATCGGCGATGGTGAACGACAGCTCCACGACCGTCGTGGTCGTCACGGGGGGCGACCCGCTCGAGGGGGTCGACCTGCCGTCCGTGCCCGACGGCGCGCTCGTGGTCGCGGCCGACTCCGGCGTCGACCGGGCCCACGGGCTCGGCCTGCGGGTCGACGTGGCCGTGGGCGACTTCGACTCGGTCACGGACGCGGGCCTGGACCGGGCCGCCGAGGCCGGCGCGAAGGTCGACCGCCACCCCGAGGCGAAGGACACCACGGACCTCGAGCTCGCCCTCGACGTCGCCCGGTCGCTGGACCCGGCCCGCATCGTCGTCCTCGGCGGGCACGGTGGCCGCCTCGACCACCTCCTGGCCAACGCCCTCCTCCTCGCCCGGCCCGCGCTGGCCGGGATCGACGTCGTCGCGCAGATGGGCGCCGCCCGCGTCACGGTCGTGCGGTCGTCGGCCGAGCTGCGGGGTCATCCCGGTGACCTCGTGACGCTGCTCCCGCTGCACGGCATCGCGCGCGGCGTCGTCACCGACGGCCTGCTGTACCCGCTGCGGGACGAGGACCTGTTGCCGGGGAGCACCCGCGGCGTGAGCAACGAGCTCGTCACCGCCACCGCCGTCGTCACCGTCCGCGAGGGGACCCTCCTCGCCGTCCAGCCCGGCCTCGCCGGCACCCACCTCCTGAGGGAGCACCCGTGAGCACCACCCGACGAGTTCTGGCCCGCCGCGACCACAGCGGGATGTGGTCGACCCGGGCCAGAACCCGTGCGCACGGGCTTGTCGTCGTCGCGGCCCTGGTGCTGGGCGGCGTCGGCCTGGCGGCGTGCGGGGACGACGACGACAGCGGCGCGCCGGTCACGCTCCGGCTGCTCACGCACGACTCGTTCGCCGTGAGCGACGACGTGCTGGCAGCGTTCACGGAGGACACCGGCATCGAGGTGGAGCTGATCCCCGGTGGGGACGCCGGGACGGTCGTGAACCAGGCCATCCTCGCCAAGGGCAACCCACAGGCCGACGTGCTGTTCGGGATCGACTCGACGCTGCTCACCCGGACCCTGGACGAGGAGCTGTTCGTCCCGTACGAGGCCGCCGACCTCGACCAGGTCGACGAGCGCTTCCTCCTCGACGACGAGCACCGCGTGACGCCCGTCGACTACGGCGACGTGTGCCTCAACTACGACAAGGCGTACTTCGCCGAGCACCCCGACCTGCCCGTGCCGGACTCGCTCGAGGACCTCGTCGACCCCGCCTACGAGGGCCTGCTGGTCGTCGAGAACCCGGCCACCAGCTCGCCCGGCCTCGCCTTCCTCCTCGCCACCGTCGACCACTTCGGCGACGACGGCTGGCAGGGGTGGTGGGAGCAGCTGCGCGACAACGGCGTGGAGGTCGTCGACGGCTGGGAGGCGGCCTACAACCAGTCGTTCTCCGGCGGCGGGACGAGCCAGGGCACCAAGCCGCTCGTCGTCTCCTACGCGTCGAGCCCGCCGGTGGAGGTGGTGTACGCGGACCCGCCCGTCACCGAGGCGCCCACCGGCGTCATCGACGCGAGCTGCTACCGGCAGGTCGAGGCGGCCGGCATCCTGCGCGGCACCGCGCACGAGGAGGAGGCGCAGCAGCTCGTCGACTTCCTGCTGTCCGAGCGGTTCCAGGCCGACGTGCCGCTGCAGATGTTCGTGTTCCCCGTCCGCGAGGGCGTCGAGCTCCCCGAGGTGTTCGTCGAGCACGCCGCCACCCCGACCGAGCCGCTCGAGCTCGCCCCCGACGTGATCGCCGAGCACCGCGAGGCCTGGATCGACGAGTGGACGGACCTCGTGCTCCGGTGACGCCCGGCCAGCGGGCGACCGTGGTGCGGGCCGGGCTGCTCGCCCCGCCCGTCGCGTTCCTGCTGCTGTTCTTCGCGTGGCCCGTAGCCAATCTCGTGGCCGAGGGCCTCCGCGGCGACGGAGGCTGGGACCTCGGCGGCGTCCGGGACGTCCTCGGCGACGAGGACCTCCGCTCGGTCGCCTGGTTCACGCTGTGGCAGGCGGCCGCGTCCACGGCCCTCACGCTCGTGGTCGCGCTGCCCGCCGCGCACGTGCTGGCCCGCTACGAGTTCCCGGGCCGCCGTCTGGTGCAGGCGGTGGTGATGGTGCCCTTCGTGCTGCCCACGGTCGTCGTCGGCGCCGCGTTCGTGGCCCTGCTCGGCCCGACGAGCCCCATCGGCGTCGACCTCCGCGGCACCGTCTGGGCGATCCTGCTCGCCCACGCGTTCTTCAACCACGCGGTGGTGGTGCGCACCGTGGGCGGGCTGTGGGAGCTCCTCGACCCGCGGACCGAGGAGGCGGCCCGCGCGCTGGGGGCGTCCCCCTGGGCGGCCGTGCGGGCGGTGACCCTCCCCGCGCTGCGACCGGCGATCCTGTCGGCCGCCCTCATCACGTTCCTCTTCACCTTCACCTCCTTCGGCGTCGTCCGCCTGCTCGGCGGGCCGCAGCACGGGACGCTCGAGGTGGAGATCTACCGCCAGACCGCGGACCTGCTGAACCTGCCCGTCGCCTCGGTGCTCGCGCTCCTCCAGCTGCTCGCCGTCGGCGCGATCCTGCTCGTCCAGAGCCGGCTCACGCGGCGCTGGGCGAGGACCACCGTCGCCCTGCGCCCCGCTCCCCGCCGGCGGGCGACCGGCCGAGGCGAGCGGGCCTGGGTGGCCGGCAACCTCGGGGTGCTCGCGGTCGTCGTCCTCACGCCGCTGGCCGTGCTCGTCGAGCGGTCGTTCCGCACCGGGGACGGGTGGGGCCTCGGCGCGTGGCGGGCGCTGGCCGACCAGTCGCGCACCACCGGGCTGTTCGTCCCGCCCGTGGAGGCCGTCGGCAACTCGCTGCGCTTCGCCCTGGCCGCCACGGCCATCGCCGTCGTCCTCGGGGCGATGGCCGCCGGTGCGCTGGCCCGCTCCCAGGGCCGCTCCGGGCAGGCCGTGGACGTCGCCCTGCTCCTGCCCCTCGGCACCTCCGCGGTCACCGTCGGCTTCGGCTTCCTCATCGCCCTCGACGAACCCGTCGACCTGCGGGCGAGCCCGTGGCTCATCCCGCTGGCCCAGGCCTTGGTGGCGCTGCCGTTCGTCGTCCGCACGATGACACCGGTCCTGCGCTCGATCGACACCCGCCTCCGCGAGGCCGCCGCCGTGCTCGGCGCGTCGCCCGGCCGGGTGTGGCGGGAGGTGGACCTGCCGCTGGTGGCGCGCGCCCTGCTGGTGTCGGCCGGGTTCGCGTTCGCCATCTCCCTCGGCGAGTTCGGCGCGACGACGGTGATCGCGCGGGCCGACGCGCCGACCGTGCCCGTCGCCATCGACCGGCTCCTCGGCCGCCCGGGCCTGCTCAACGGCGGTCAGGCGTTCGCGCTGAGCACCATCCTCATGGGTTGCACGGTCGTGGCGGTCGCGCTGGTGGACCGGGTGCGCACCGACCGCGCCGGGCGCGGCCCCGGCGGAGCGTGGCTGTGAGCGAAGCGAGCAGCTCGCGGTGACCCCGCGCGTCGAGGTCGAGCACGCGACCGTCGCGTTCGGCGAGCGGCGGGCGCTCGACGACGTCACGGTGGCCGTCGCTCCCGGCGAGGTGCTCGCCGTGCTCGGGCCGAGCGGCTCGGGCAAGTCGACGCTGCTGCGGGCGATCACCGGTCTGCAGCCGCTCGACCGCGGGTGCGTGCGCATCGACGGGCGTGACCAGGCGAAGGTGCCGGTGCACGAGCGCGGCGTCGGCCTCATGTTCCAGGACCAGGCCCTCTTCCCGCACCGCGACGTCGCCGGCAACGTGGCGTTCGGCCTGCGCATGCAGGGCGCGGACCGGACGACGATCGAGCGACGGCTGCTCGAGCTCCTCGCGCTGGTGGACCTCCCCGGCGCGTCGGAGCGGCCCGTCGGCGAGCTCTCGGGCGGGGAGCAGCAGCGGGTGGCGCTCGCCCGCGCCCTCGCGCCGCAGCCG
>DATFFY010000122.1:0-10637 GCA_035249805.1 Acidimicrobiales bacterium
ACGAGCCGATGGGCCCGGGACGTCGACCGCTGCCGCGCCGCGGCCAACGAGCGCTCGACGGCGCTGTCCTCCCAGGCCGACCCCCCCACCGCGTCGGCGGATGACACGGGCATGTCGCGATCTTGGCACGTCCGTGCCACCGGTGCCGGCCGGCGACGCGGTTCGAGTCAGGCCCGCAACGGGCTCGAGCCCGTGAGCCCGAGCAGCTCCGCGCTGGTGTACAGCCGGCTCGGCCGGCCCCGCCCGGTCTGCTGGACGGTGCCCTGCTCGAGGAGGATGCCGGCTTCGACGAGGTCGCGCAGCGCCGCCGTCGCCGACTTCAGCGGGATGGCGAGCTCGGCCGCGACGGTCGGTCCGGTGACGAGGAGGTGCTGCGGCAGCAGGTCGAGCACGCGCCACGCCGCGGCGTTGCTGCGAAGCCGCTTCGCGCCCGGCCGCGGGGCGGCCAACCGATCGCGCCACTCCCGCTGCAGCTGCTCGACCGACGCGACGAGCTCCTGCTGCGCTCGGCCCGCCCCGGACACGGCGTCCGCGAACCAGCGCACCCACCCGTCGTGGTCGCCGAGGCGGAACCGCACGAGCCCCGAGCCGTATCCCCCGACGTCTGCCGCGATGCGCGCGCTCACGGGTGGCGGAGTCACGAGGGACATCCGCCGCACGAGGATCCATGCCACGAGCACGCGGCCGACGCGCCCGTTGCCGTCCGCGAACGGATGGATGATCTCGAACTGGGCGTGCGCGATCGCCGCCTGGCTCACGGCGTCGCCGTCGTCCCGGTTCACGTAGTCGACCAGGTCATCGAGGAGCGCCGGCACCTGGTCGGGCGGCGGGGTCACGAGGTGGGCGTCGAACGGAGACGTCCCACCGATCCACCCCTGCTCGGACCGAACCACCCCGACGTGCGCGACCGGCGTCGGGCTCCCCGTCATCAGCGTCCGGTGCCACCGGCAGAGGCTCAGGATCGAGAGCGGACCGGCGTGGGCCTCGTCGATCGCATCGCTGACCGCGGCGAGGTTCGCCGCGACCCATGCCGCGGCAGACGGCTCGCCGTCATCTGCGGCCTCCGCGAGGACGACGTCGACCACCGGCGCGGTGACGCCCTCGATGAACGACGAAGCGACTCCCTCGGCTCGCAGCAGCAGTCGCGCGAGCGCGGCGTAGTCCTCCGGCATGGCCTCGGCGCCGTGCTCGACCGCAGCCTGTGCCCTCGCCGCTCGAGCCACGGTGTCCGAGGCCAACGTCAGGTCGCGCTCGGCGAGGCGGGTGGGCACGAACGCTCGCGCCCGCCGGCCTCGCCACGTGATCGGCACCTCCACGCCTGCGGGCTCCATGGCCACCTTTCGTACGCTTGGTAGTTCAAGTGTACGTTATTGCGGCGCCCCCGTCGCGACCGGGACGATCGCAGCCACGGTCACCGGCACGCCGTTCAACGCCGCGTTGCCGGTGAGGGCGTCGACGAAGTGCTCGTCGGTCACGTCGTTCGCGCTGGTGCCGGCGTGGGCGGCGGCGACCGACAGGCGGATCCCGTCGCGGTGGTGCCCGAACCCGTGCGGGAGGCACACCACCCCGGGCATGACCGAGTCGGTCACCTCCACCGGCACCTCGACGGCCCCGGCGGCGGAGGTGAGCGTGGCGAGCGCGCCGTCGGCCAGCCCACGAGCGGCTGCATCGGCGGGGTGCACGAGGAGCGTGCACCGCGGATCGCCCTTCACCAGCCGCTCGCTGTTGTGCAGCCAGGAGTTGTTGCTGCGGATGTGGCGCCGCCCGACCATCACCAGCGCGCCCTCGTCGACGCCCCGCTCGAGGCGCGCGGCCAGGCGGGGCAGATCGTCGAGGAACACCTTCGGCGCGAGCTCCACCGCCTTGCTCTTGGTGCGCAGCAGGGAGACCAGCCGTGGCTCCAGCGGCCCGAGGTCGATGCCCGACGGTGACGCCTTGAGCTTCCGCAACGACAGGCGCTTGCGCCGCAGCAGGAGGTCGACGATCCGGTCCGGCGTGAGCCGTCCGAACGCGAACCGCTGCACCCCGGCGAGCGCCGAGGGACCGGCCAGCCGGCTGGTCAGCTCGGCACAGATCTCCCAGTCGTGCCGCTGGTCGGGACCGCGCTCGAACACCGGCGGCACCCATCGCGCCGTGTTCCGCACGGCCAGCATCGGGAAGAAGAGGTCGTAGTGCGATCGCTCGAGCTGCGCGGTGGGCGGGAGGATCACGTCGGCGAAGCGGGTCGTCTCGTTCAGGTAGAGGTCGATCGCCACCATGAACTCGAGCTGGCCCAGCGCCCGCTCGAGGCGACGGCCGTTGGGCGTCGACAGCACCGGGTTGCCGGCCGCCGTCATCAGCGCCCGGATCTGGCCCGGCCCCGGCGTCTCGATCTCCTCGGCCAGCACGACGACCGGGAGCTCGTCGTTGAACTCCGGCAGTCCCCGCACCCGCGACCGGTGGGAGCCGAACGATCCGCGGGCGCCGCGCGCGGTCAGGGCCACCATGTCGATCGCTGGTGAGGTGACCATGAACCCGCCCTCGGTGTCGAGGTGCCCGGTCAGGGCGTTGATCGCGACGACCAGCCAGGCGCACAGGCTCCCGAACTCCTGGGTCGAGATCCCGACCCGGCCGTAGAGCACGGCCCGCTCGGTCGAGGCCAGCGCCTGCGCCAGCTCGCGCACCACCTCGGGGGCGACCCCGGTGACGGGCGCCGTCACCTCGGGCGGGTACGCCGACGCGGCCGCCCGCAGCTCCGCCATCCCCGCCACCGGGAGCGTCGGGCGCACGCGGCCCTCGGCGAAGAGGACGTGGACCATCGACAGCAGCAGCAGCGCGTCGGTGCCGGGCCGGACGAAGTGGTGCTCGGTGGCCAGGGCCGCCGACTCCGTGCGGCGCGGGTCGAGGAGCACCACCCTCCCGCCCCGCTCGGCGATCGCCTTCATCCGGCCCCGGACGTTTGGCGCCGTCATGAGGCTGCCGTTCGACGCCGCCGGGTTGGCGCCGATGCACACGAAGAGGTCGGTGCGGTCGAGGTCGGGGACCGGGAGGAGCAGCTGGTGCCCGAGCATCTCCAGGCCGGCCAGCATGTGCGGGAGCTGGTCGACCGAGGTCGCCGAGAAGCGGTTCCTCGTCCGCAGCGCCCGGAACAGCACCTGCCCGTAGGTGAGCAGGCCGAGGCTGTGCGCCGTCGGGTTGCCGTAGTACACGGCCACGGCGTCGCGGCCGTGCGCGGCCTGGATCGCCTTCAGGCGCGACGCCACGAGGTCGAACGCTTCGTCCCAGCCGACCTCCCGCCACTCCTCGCCGGTGCGCACCATCGGCCGCCGCAACCGGTCGGGGTCGTGGTGCACGTCGGCGAGGGCAGGTCCCTTGGCGCACAGGTAGCCGGCGCTGAGCGGGTCGTCCTTGTCCCCGCGCACCGAGACCACGCGGTCGCCCTCGACGGTGACCACCACGCCGCAGGTGGCTTCGCAGAACGTGCACGTGTGCAGGTGCGTCGTCGCCACGGCGCCGTCCCCCATCAGAGCAGCGGGGCGACGACGTCGAGGCCGAAGGCGAGCTTGCCGGCGATCGTGTGGTTCGTCTCGCGCAGGTACACGTGCTGGCACAGCACGTTGACGTCCCGCCAGGTGCGCTGCAGGACGCCGGGCTCGTAGATCGAGTTGGCCCCGCCGAGCCGGAACAGCTCGTCGACCGCCTGCCGGCAGACGCCACCGGCCCACACCACCTGCTGATGGACCTCGGCCCGCTCCTGCAGCGAGAGGTCCCTGAGGTCCTCGCCCGCAGCGACGCGCGCGTCGTACCGCGCGAAGACCCCACGGCAGGACTCGAGCGCGCCGCGCACGGCGGCGATCGACGCGCCCACCCGCGCTTGGTTCACGGGGTCGAGCGAGGCCGGCTCGAAGGTGGGCGGCCCCACGCGGGTGGGCAGGAGTCCGAGCACCTCGTCGACCGCCCGCTGGGCGAGCCCGATGGCCATCCCGGCGAACATCGGGCCGACGATCGTGAGCGTGGGGAGCTGGTACTTGGGCGCGTCGATGACCGCGGGCGCGAAGAAGGAGAACGTGCGGTGCTCGGGGACGGTCACGTTCGACATCGTGAACGTCATCGAGCCCGTTCCCCGAAGCCCCGCGACGAACCAGTCGTCCACGACGGTGACCTCGTCGCTGCGGACCACGGTGGCGACGATGTCCGGGAGGCCGTTGCTCCCCGGCCGCGGCGCGCCGGACTCGTCGAGGCGCAGGGCGTTGGCGAGCACCCACCGGCAGTACCCCACGCCGCTCCCGAACGGCCACCGGCCGTTGACCACGACCCCCCCGCCCTCGGCCGGGGTGGCCCCTCCGCCCGGGTTGAACACGCCGGCGGTCGGCACCAGTCCGTCGGCGAACACCTCCGCCCGCCCCTCCGGCGGGAGCTTGGCCCCGAGGATCCCGCCGGTGCCGGCACAGATGAGGACGCCCCACGCCGCGCTCGTGTCCTCGTAGGCGAGCGCGCGGATGATCTCGAAGGTCTCGCTGAGGCCGACCAGGCCGGCGCCGCCCAGCTCCTCGGGGACGAAGACGCCCCACAGCCCGGCGTCGCCGATCGCGTCGACGACCTCGGCCGGGAGGGCCCGGCTGTCCTCGGCCTTCTGCGCCCACTCCCGGGCGACGGGCCCCACCCGTGACACCGCCTCGAGCGCGTCCTCCAGCGAGCTGATCCGGGTTCCGGTGTCGACCATGGCCGCCCCCTCTCCGTCGGCCGCGCCTTCTCCGTCGGCCGCACTTCGCCGTCGACCGCACTCTAGGTCCCGGCGCTGGTGGCACGGGCCTCCTCCCAGCGCGCCACCTCGGCGTCGAGGCCGCCGTCGGTGTGGACGTCCAGGTGGATCCTGTTCTTGCCCGGCGTCGGCTCCTCGAGCGGCTCCGGTTCGGTGCTGTCGAAGGTGATCGAGGCGATGCTGCGGGCCATGCGGCCTGGTCTCGTTCCGACCGCTCGTCAGCCGGGCGGCGCGGCCGCGGCCGCCGATCCGAAGGTGACGGGCCACGTTGGGCCGTGGCTGTCACATCCCGCTCCCGAGGCGGGTCAAGCAGGTGACCGAGACCGCGCTGCGGCGTGGTGGCGAGGGCTGCGACGGCCGATACCGTCGCAGCGGCGCCTGCCACGGCGACCCAGCACAGTCGCAGACCCCCCAGATCGAGGAGCGCGCATGCCACCGATCATCGAGGCCCATGACCTCCACAAGCACTACGGCGAGGTCCACGCCCTCGACGGGCTGGACCTCACGGCCGAGGCCGGCCGGCTCACCGCTCTGCTCGGCCCGAACGGCGCCGGCAAGACCACCTTCATCAGCGCGGTGGCCACCCTGCTGCGCCCCACGAGCGGCACCCTGCGGGTCGCCGGGATCGACGTGGCCGCAGATCCCAAGGCGGTCCGGCGGATCATCGGCCTGGCCGGCCAGTACGCGTCCGTCGAGCCCGCCATGACCGGCCGCGAGAACCTCGAGATGGTCGGGCGGCTCTTCGGGCTCGACAAGCGCACCGTGCAGCGGGCGGCTGGTGCGGTGCTCGACCAGCTCGGTCTGGCCGACGCCGCGGAGCGCCTCGTGCGGGACTACTCCGGTGGCATGCGCCGCCGGCTCGACCTCGGGGCCAGCCTGGTCGGCCGCCCCCGGCTGCTGCTCCTCGACGAGCCCACCACCGGCCTCGACCCTCGCAGCCGCATGGAGCTGTGGGAGGCGATCCGCGCCCTGGTCGCCGACGGCACCGACGTGCTGCTGACCACCCAGTACCTGGAGGAGGCCGACCAGCTCGCCCGTGACGTCGTCATCGTCGACCACGGCAGGGTCATCGCCTCCGGCACCCCCGACGAGCTCAAGGACGAAGGCGGCAGGGACGTCATCGAGATCCGCCCCCGTTCGGGCCAGGACCTCGACGCCGTCGCCGACGTGCTCGCGACCGTCGCCGCCGAACCGCCCCGCATCCACCACGACACCCAGCGCGTGTCGGCCGCCGTCGACGGCGGTGCCGACCAGCTGTCGACCGTGGTCCGGCGCCTCGACGACCGCAAGCTGCCGGTCGACGACATCGGTCTGCGCCGCCCCACCCTCGACGAGGTCTTCCTGGCGCTGACCGGCCAACCCATCGACTCGTCCGACCCCGACCCCGACGCCAGCGCCACCGCGGCCTGAGGAGCCTCGCCATGACCGACACCACCACCCCCCCGCGCCTCTCCGACAGCACGCCCGTGACCACCGCCGACCCGGTCGTCCCCCGCGGGTCCGTGCCAGGCGCCTCGTTCGTCCCCGCCGCGCTGGCCACGAGCCGGCGCACGGTGCTGCAGTTCTTCCGCACGCCCCAGCTCCTCTTCATGGGGACGATCCAGGGCGCGCTGTTCCTCTTCATGTTCCGCTACGTCTTCGGCGGCGCGATCGACACGAGAGGTGGTCTGAGCTACGTCGACTGGCTCGTGCCCGGCTTCCTCGTCACCGTCATCCTCTGGACGGGGATGAGCGCCGCGTCGGGCGTGGCCGAGGACTCGGCGACCGGCGTCTACGACCGCCTGCGATCCCTGCCGATCCCCCGCAGCGCGGTGATGTTCGGCCGGTCGCTCGCGGACGGCGCGCTCGTGGGCTGGGGCTTCCTCGTCACGGCCGCGTTCGGCCTGCTCGTCGGGTTCCGTGCCCACGGCGGGCTCGGCTCGATCGTGCTCGCCTGCCTGCTCATGCTCGTGGCCGGCTATGCCTTCACCTGGGTGTTCATCACCGTGGGCCTCGTGGCCGGCAACGCCCAGGCCGCGCAGGGGATGTCGATGCTGGTCGTCCCCTTCTCCTTCATCTCCAGCGCCAACGTCCCCGTGTCGTCGATGCCGGGGTGGATGCAGCCCTTCGCGGCCAACCAGCCCATCACCGTCATCATCAACGCGGTCCGCAGCCTCATGCAGGGCGGCACCGAGGTGGTGGGCATCGGGCACAGCACGGGCTACTGGGTGGCGCTCAGCCTGGTGTGGTCCGCCGGGATCCTGGCGGTGTTCGGCGCCCTGGCCACCGCCCGCTTCTCCAAGCTGCGGTAGGCCGCCGTCGAACGTGCGTTCGCTGCACGTGTCACACCTCGGGCCTAGGGTGGCGGCGTGTCGGCACCGACCCAGGAGACGCTGTTCGACCCGCTCGACCTGAGCCGGGTCGTCGCCGACACCTCGCTGCTGCCCGGCGTCGACCTCCACCCGGCCGTCGCCGCCTGGTTCCGGGAGGCCTTCCCCCAGGGGCCGACGCCGGCCCAGGAGGCAGCCTGGCCACCCATCGCCGCCCGCGAGCACACCCTGGTCGCGGCGCCGACCGGCTCGGGCAAGACGCTGGCCGGGTTCCTCATGGCCATCAACCGGCTCTACCTCGCCCACGCCCGCGGCGAGCCGGTCACCGGCACCCGGGTGGTCTACGTCTCGCCGCTGAAGGCCCTGGCCGTGGACATCGCCGAGAACCTCGACCGGCCGCTGGCCGGGATCGCGGCGAAGGCGAAGCAGCTCGGCCTGGCGGCGCCCGACCTGACCGTGGGGGTGCGCACCGGCGACACCACCGCAGGCGAGCGGGCGGCGATGGTCCGATCCCCGCGCACCTTCGTGGTCACCACGCCGGAGTCGCTGTACCTCCTCGTCACGTCGATGAGGAGCCGGGCCACGCTTCGCACCGTCGACACCGTCATCGTCGACGAGATCCACGCGCTGGCCCGGGACAAGCGGGGCAGCCACCTGTGCCTCACGCTCGAGCGCCTCGCCCACGTGTGCGCCGTCGCGCCGGCGCGGGTGGGCCTGTCCGCGACGCAGAAGCCCATGGACCTGGTCGCCTCGCTGCTCGTCGGCACCCGCACCGGCCCGGACGGCCGGCCGGATTGCACGATCGTCGACACCGGGCACCGGCGGGCGCTCGACGTCGCCATCGAGCTGCCCGACGGCGAGCTCGAGGCGATGGCCTCCGCCGGCCAGATGGCCAGCGTGCTCGACCGGATCGCCGAGCACGTCACCGGCCACCGCACGACCCTCGTGTTCGTCAACACCCGCCGGCTCGCCGAGCGCCTGGCCCACGAGCTGGGCGAGCGGCTCGGCGACGACGTGGTCGCCGCCCACCACGGGAGCCTCTCGAAGGATCGCCGGCTCCGGGTCGAGCGGCGGCTGCGGGCGGGGGAGCTGAAGGCGCTCGTGGCCACCGCGTCGCTCGAGCTCGGGATCGACATCGGCCCGGTGGAGCTCGTGTGCCAGATCGGCTCGCCGCGATCGATCGCGACGTTCCTCCAGCGCGTCGGTCGGTCCAACCACACCCGATCCGGCACGCCACGCGGCCGGCTCTACCCGCTCACGCGCGACGAGCTCGTCGAGTGCGCCGGGCTGCTGGCCGCGGTGCGGGCGGGTCGGCTCGACGCCCTCGAGGCACCGGTGGCGCCACTCGACATCCTCGCCCAGCAGGTCATCGCCGAGACGGCGGCGGAGGAGTGGGCGGTCGACGACCTCTACGAGCTCGTCACGACCGCCCACCCCTACCGCTCCCTCACGCGGGAGGCGTTCGACGAGGTGCTGGCGCTCGTCAGCGACGGCATCGAGACGGGCCGGGGCACGCGGGCCGCCTACGTCCACCACGACGGGGTCAACGGCGAGCTGCGCGGCCGCAAGGGCGCTCGCCTCGCCGCGCTCACCAGCGGGGGCGCCATCCCCGAGCTGGGCGACTTCCGCGTCGTCGCCGAGCCCGACGAGACCCTCATCGGGAGCGTGAACGAGGACTGGGCCACCGAGTCGATGGCCGGGGACGTGTTCATCCTCGGCACGCACCACTGGCAGATCCGACAGGTCACCGGCGGCGAGGTCCGCGTGGTCGACGCCGGGGACAAGCACCCGACGATCCCGTTCTGGCGGGGCGAGGCGCCGGCCCGCACGGTGGAGCTGAGCGAGGAGGTCGCGCGCATCCGGTCCGTGGTGGAACGGGGCGTGCGGGACGACGACCTGGCCCGGGCGGTCGACGAGATCGTCGAGCTCGCCGGCGTCGAGCGCGACGCGGCCGCCACCATCGTCACGTACCTGGCGGCGGGCCGGGCCGTGCTCGGCGTCATGCCCACCCAGGACGACCTGGTCATCGAGCGCTTCTTCGACGAGTCGGGCGGGATGCAGCTCGTCGTCCACTCGCCCTACGGCGGGCGGCTCAACCGGGCGATGGGCTACGCGCTGCGCAAGAAGTTCTGCGCCGGGTTCAACTTCGAGCTCCAGGCGAGCGCCAACGACGACGCCATCGTCATCTCCCTCGGGCCGCACCACAGCTTCCCGCTGTCGGACGTCCCCCGCTTCCTCACCCCCGGCACGATCCCGGCCACGCTCCAGCAGGCGGTGCTCGACCAGCCCATCTTCCAGAGCCGCTGGCGGTGGAACCTCAACCGCGCGCTGATCGTGCTGCGCATGCGGGGCGGCAAGCGGGTCCCGCCCAACTTCCAGCGCATGCAGAGCGACGACCTCCTCGCCGCCGTGTTCCCCGGCGCCGCCGCCTGCCAGGAGAACGTCACGGGGCCCATCGAGGTGCCCGACCACCCGCTCCCCCGCCAGGCCGTGCACGACTGCCTCACCGAGGCGCTCGACTGCGCCGGGCTCGTCGCGCTGTGGCGCAAGGTGGAGGCGGGCGAGGTGCGCTTCCACTTCGTCGACTCCACCGAACCGTCGCTGCTCGCCCACGAGATCCTCAACGCCGCCCCCTACGCGTTCCTCGACGACGGGGAGGCCGTCGACCGCCGAAGCCGGACCGTCCCCCTCCGCCGGGGCCTCCCCACCGAGATCCGCGAGATGGGCCGGGTCACCCAGGAGGCCATCGACCGCGTCCGGGCCGAGATCGAGCCGGCCCCCACCACGCCCGACGAGCTCCACGACCTCCTGAGCACGCTGCTCCTGAGCCCCTGCCCGCCCGAGTGGGACGAGCTCGTCGAGGCCCTCCGCAGCCGCGGCCGGGTGGCGTCGCTGATGGGCGACGACGGCTCGCTGCGGTGGCACACCGTCGAGGCCGCGGCCGCCGTCCGCGCGCTGGTCGAGGGCGTCGACGTCGACGGCACCACCGCAGAGCAGGCGGGCGCCCAGGTCCTCCGCGGTCACCTCGAAGTGGCCTCCCCGCTCACCGCTGGCGACCTGGCCCGGCGCACGGGCCTGTCGTCCGGTCGGGTCGCGATCGGGCTCGCCCTCCTCGAGGCCCAGGGCTTCGCCATCCAGGGGCGCTTCAGCGAGCGGGCCGTCGACGCCGAGGACGATCCGGCCACGGTCGAGTGGTCGAGCCGCCGGCTGCTCGCCCGCATGCACGCGTACTCGCGCGCGCAGCGCCGCCGGCGGGTCGAACCGGTCAGCGCCGAGCAGCTCATGCGCTTCCTCGTGCAGTGGCAGCACGTGAGCAGCGCCACGCGGCTCCGCGGCGTGGACGGGCTGGCCCGGGTGATCGGGCAGCTGCAGGGCTACGAGACCGCCGTCGGAGCCTGGGAGCCCCAGGTCCTGGCCCGCCGGCTGCACGACTACGACCCGGCCTGGCTCGACCGCCTCTGCCACCAGGGCGAGGTGACCTGGCTGCGGCTGCGGCCCCCGGCGCCGGACGATCCGGATCGCCGCGTCGCCGGCGCCACCCGCACCACCCCCGTGTCGCTGGTGCTGCGCGCCGACCTGCCGTGGCT
>DATFFY010000123.1:0-2831 GCA_035249805.1 Acidimicrobiales bacterium
TACTCGATGCCCTCGCACACGAGGTGGAGCTCCTCCATGGCCACCTCGCCCGCCCCCTTGCCGGACAGCGTGGGCCCCACCCACTTCTTCGGCTGCGCGTTGCGGAGCCGCCACCGCGCCACCGGCTCGTGGGCCTCGTCGAGGAGGGTGATGGAGACCGTCCGCGGGTCGTGGCCCCCGTCGCGCACCGTCTTGATCCACTCGATCAGATCGGTGGATCCGACGAGGCCGCGCTTGAGCGTGACGTCGTCGACCTTGTGGGTGTTGGCCACCTTGCGGACGGTGTTGAACTTCTCGTTGCCGTTGCGGTACTCGCTGTAGCTGACCTCGTAGCCGAGGCCCGACACGTCCGAGAACCCGCCGACGATCGCGCCGGGATCCCCGGTTCCCTGGTCGCTGCCGAGCGACACGAGGAAGTTGAACGCGCCATAGGGGTTGTCACGCAGGGTTGGCACCGGTACCTCCTCAGATCGCCGCGTCGGCGGTCCACTGGCCGACGCGGAAGATGACGAACTCAGCCGGCTTCACCGGCGCGATCCCCACGAGGCACACCAGGCGCCCGGCGTCGAGGTCGTTCTGGGTCATGGTCGTGCGGTCGCAGCGCACGAAGTACGCCTCCTCGGGCTTGTTGCCGAGCAGCGCGCCGTCGCGCCATTGGACGAGGAGGAAGTCCTCCACCATGGTGCGGACGTTCGCCCAGAGGCGGGGCCCGTTGGGCTCGAAGACCGCCCACTGCGTCGCCTTGTCGATCGAGTGCTCGATGAAGACGAACAGCCGGCGGACGTTGACGTACCGCCACTCCGGGTCCGAGCTCAGCGTCCGTGCGCCCCAGACCCGGTTCCCGCGGCCCTCGAGGAACCGCAGCGCGTTGATGCTCTCGGGGTTGAGCACCTCCTGCCGCTCGGTGTTGATGTTCACCTCGAAGCGGGTGAGCCCGCGGACGACCTCGTTCGCGGGTGCCTTGAACACCCCCCGCTCCACGTCGCTGCGGGCGTAGATGCCGGTGACGAAGCCGCTGGGCGGGAGGAGGAGGCGCTCCGTGACCGCGACGCTGGCCCGGGACAGCGGATCGAGGATCTCGATCCACGGGTGGTACAGGGCCGCGTGCGAGCTGTCGAAGGAGGCCCGGAACTGTCGAACGCCGTTGAGGGACTGCCGGGCGGGTGCGTCCACGACGGCGATGCGGTAGCCGCACGCCTCGGCGTGGGCGATGAGCGCGTCGGCCGCGGCTCGGCACAGATCGACGTCCGGCGCCCCCGGGCTCGGGAAGCCGTACGTGCTCCCGTCCGGCAAGGCCACGATGGCGATGTCGTCGATCTCGGCGAGGTTGGCGAGGCCGACGGCGAGCACCCGCGGGTCGTCCGGGTCCCCAGGCTGGCCGGCAAGGGTCGCCGGCGCGGGCTTGAGGCCGTCGTTGCCGCCGTCCAGCCGCACGGTGCCGACGAGCGCCGCCGCGAGGTCCATCGCGGCCTGGCCGGTGGCGTCGGTGGCGACCTCGTCCGGCAGCTCCAGCCAGACGACCGCGTCCTCGTCCTCTGGACGATCCCGGTCGAGCACGCGTGCGATGGGCCGGGGGTGAGGCGGTGCGATGCCGATCCCGTCGTACGTGTCGCTCCGCTGCCCCGCGTCCACCCGGACCCGCAGCTCGACGATCCGGACCGCGTCGGTCGTGGCCGGGGGGGAGCCACCGAGATAGGTCTGCTGGCCCTCGTCGTCGATCTCGACGATCCGGAGGTTGGCGACCTCCAGCTCCTCGTCCGGCTCCGGCACGTCGCTCGTCGGTCGCACCTCCACGAGCGCGCCCCGGACGGCCTGACGGACCTGCACCCCCCACGCGGCACGAGGGTCCGGGGCGGCGAACCGGAAGGCCACGTCCGCGGTGCGGACCGGGGTGACCGACACCCGTGCGTTGCCGAGGGCTCCGGGCCACCGGGCGATCCACCTCGCGGTCAGCGAGCCCACCGTGACCGCGAAGGACGCGAGGCCCAACCCCTCGAGCGCAGTGCCGTCGAGCGGTCGGGGCGTGGTGCCGTCCACCGGTTCCCGGGGCCGGAAGGCACGCTGGACGTAGAGCCGTCGGCCCCCGTTCGCGAAGAACGCTCGTACCGCGTGCGCCGTCCAGCCGGTCTCCGCAGCCGCGTCGGTGTCCGAGGTGCCGAGCACGAGCGGCTCGATGCTGCCGAACACCCGCTCGAACTCGGTGAAGCTCGTGACGAGGCGGGCACCCGTGTCCTGCGGGCGATCGTCCGGGCCGCCGTAGGCGACCGGCCCCGTCCGCGTGGCGCCGACGAACCCCGTGGTGCTGGTCGGCACTCCCTCGATCGACTTGGCACGGAAGCTCGTCTCCTCGACGAACACCCCCGGGGCGAGGTACTCAGGCACGGGTCCTCCTCATGGTCGAGGTCGTTGGCTCGGCGGGGCGGCTCATGCCACCCACGCGAGGTCGAGCGGCGCACGGTCCCCGCGCACCGCCAGGTCGTAGGCGTCGTCCGGGGCGTCGCTGCGCTCGAGCGCGGCCGGCACCACGGCGCCGGCCAGGACGTCGGCGTAGTCCGACGCAGTGGGCGCGGGCACCGGCTCCACCGCGAGATCCCACAGCGGATCCACCACGCGCTCGCGCAGGTAGCGATCGCGGGCGACGGGGTCGGACGGCGCCAGATCGACGGCGCCGGGGAGGTAGTGCTCCTCGTCCGTCGGCAGCGGGACCGGCCCCCGGCCGTACACGCGCAGCGCGAGTCGCAGCGGTTGGGTGAGTGGACCGACCGTCGGGGGGAACCGCACGACGAGCACGAACTCACCGCGGTCATCCCCGTGGGCCAGCGCGATGGGCG
>DATFFY010000124.1:0-2501 GCA_035249805.1 Acidimicrobiales bacterium
CGGATCGTGGCCCGCGCCGAGCACGTGTGGATCGCCGTGGACCCGGCCGCGTTCGGCTGACCGGCCCGGCGTACGACGACCGCGCCGGTCTGCGGAACGCCTCAGCTCGCCGGGACGCCCTCCGCCGCGCTGCGCAGCGCGGCGATGTCGAGCTTGCCCATCTGCAGCATCGCCTGCATCGCGCGCTGCGCCTTGGTCGGGTCCGGGTCGCTGAACAGCTCGTCCATCCCGGTCGGGACCACCTGCCAGGACAGCCCGAACCTGTCCTTGAGCCAGCCGCAGGGCCCCTCCTCGCCACCGTCGCTCAGGGCAGCCCAGTAGTAGTCGATCTCCTCCTGGTCCGCACAGTCGACCTGGAAGGAGACGGCCTCGTCGAACGTGAACTGGGGGCCACCGTTGATGCCGACGAACCGCTGCCCGTCGAGCTCCCACTCCACGGTCATCACGGTCCCGGCCGGTCCCGGCCCGCCCTCGGGGTATCGGGCGACGCTCACGATCCGCGAGTTCTTGAACACCGAGGTGTAGAAGCCGGCGGCCTCCTCGGCCTGGGTGTCGAACCACAGGTTGGGGGTGATCTTCATCGGCATTGCTGGGTCCTCTCCTACGGCGGGGCGTCCCCGCGACGGCTGCTCCCCCTGCAGACCGTCACCGCGGCGAGAACTCATCGCCGGGACGGACTCCTACCGCATCGCCGGCAGCGGCGGGTTGAACTCGAGCGCGACCGACGGCTCGTTCCCGTCGATCTCGTCCGCGGGATAGTCGGCGGAGGCGTGGTACGTCGTGCCGTCCAGCCTCACGTCGACCTCGTAACGGAACGGGAACCCGCCCAGCGCGGCCGCCGCCTGTCCCTGCGCGTCGGGCCCGCCGAAGAACACCGTCCCCTCGGCTGTGCAGCCGCGGCCGTCCCGGTCCGCCTCGAACGTCAGCGACTCGCCGTTGGCGGCGGTGACCGTGACCGTCGCCCGCGCCGAGTCCGGTGTCTCGGCGAGGTTGGCGAGGGTGAGCTCGACGCCGTAGCTGTCCGGTCGGCCGTCGTGGTTCGCGATCAGGGCCATCGTGGCCTCGGGTGTCGGCAGCTCCCCGTCGACCGGCGTGGTCCACCGGAAGACGGCCGCCATGTCTCCGCCACCGTGCGCGAACAGGTGCACGTCGTAGGACCCGGCGTGCCCGGCCGGCTCCAGCAGGTACCAGCCGTCGTCCTCGGTCGGCGTGACGGTCTGGTAGCGGCCGCACCGCCGGTCGGCCGGGGTGAAGCTCGCGCTCAGCTCCCACCCCTCGACCGGCACGAAGACCTGCACGCTCGCCGGACTGCCGATGGACGGCGGATGCTCGGAGAAGCCGTCCACGCACCCGCTGTCGTAGCACCAGGTGTGCGGCATGAGCACCAGCTCGTGGTCGTCGTAGCGCAACCGGAACGGCGGCGGCGCCTCGATCCCCGTCCCCGAGATCACCGGGCCGCCCGTAGTGGTCGCGGTGGGCGACGCGGCCGCGCCGGAGGACGGCGGGGACGCAGGGTCCGGCCCGCCGGTGGTCGGCGCCCCGGTCTCGCTGCCGCAGGCGCAGAGCAGCAGGAGCAGCGAGCCGAGTGCCACACCGGTCCGGATCATGGTGGTGGGACGCGCAGACGGAGGATCCGGTTCCGTCAGGTCGGGACCGGCCTACAGGGCGAGCCCGACGTACTTCGTCTCGAGATACTCCTCGATCCCCTCGAGCCCGCCCTCGCGGCCGAACCCGGAGGCCTTCACGCCGCCGAACGGGGCGGCCGGGTTGGACACGATGCCCTGGTTGACGCCGACCATCCCGGTCTCGAGCCCCTCGTAGGCCCACACCGCCCGGTTCAGGTCCTGGGTGAACAGGTAGCCGACGAGCCCGAACTCGGTGTCGTTGGCCATCGCCAGCCCCTCCTCGTCCTTGCCGAAGGTGAAGATCGGGGCGACCGGGCCGAAGATCTCCTCGGTGAACAGCCGGGCCGAGCGGGGTACGTCGGTGAGCACGGTCGGCTCGAAGAAGTACCCCTCACCCTCGCGAGGACCGCCTCCCGTGGCCACGGTGGCACCCTCGCCGACCGCGTCCTCGACGAGCTCCCGGACCTTGTCGCGCTGCTTGGCCTCCACCAGCGGCCCGACCTCGACGCCCTCCTCGGTGCCGCGTCCGAGGGTCAACGACCCCATCCGCTCGGCCAGCCGGCTCGCGAACTCCTCGGCGACCGACTCGTGCACGATGAACCGGTTCGCGGCGGTGCACGCCTCGCCGATGTTGCGCATCTTGGCCAGCATCGCGCCGTCGACGGCCTTGTCGAGGTCGGCGTCGGCGAAGACCAGGAACGGTGCGTTGCCGCCGAGCTCCATCGAGACCCGGAGCAGCCCCTGCGCGCTCTGCTCGACCAGGGTCCGGCCCACTTCGGTCGATCCGGTGAAGGTCAGCTTGCGGAGCCGTGGGTCGCGGATCAGCGGCTCCATCACCTCACCGGTCGACGTCGTGGTGACGACGTTCAGGACGCC
>DATFFY010000125.1:0-3182 GCA_035249805.1 Acidimicrobiales bacterium
CTCGCCGTCCCCGCGCGCCTGCGCACGCGGCTCACCGCCGGCGTCGCCGCCGTGACCGCCCTCCTCCTCGCCACCGACCTCCTCGTCGACGGCATCCTCGGCGTGTGATGTCCGGTTAGCGTGACGCGCGTGTCAGATGCGCCGTTCGACCTGGCCGAGACCGACCGCCTGCTGAGCACGACCCGCAGCGTCCGGAAGCGGCTCGACCTCGAGCGCCCGGTCGACCTGGCGGTGGTCCTCGACTGCATCCGCCTGGCCCAGCAGGCGCCGACGGGCAGCAACGGGCAGTCGTGGCGCTGGATGGTCGTGACCGACCCGGACAAGCGCGCCGCGATCGCGCGCTGCTACACGGAGGCGGGAGGCGGCTACCTCCGAGCCGCCGCGGGCCAGGAGATGGACCCGCAGACCCGCCGCGTGTACGAGAGCGCGTTGGCCCTGACCGACATCCTCGATCGCGTCCCGGTCCACGTCATCCCGTGCATCGAGGGCCGCATCGACAACGTGCCGAACGCGTTCGCCGCGTCCATGTACGGCTCGATCCTGCCGGCGGCGTGGAGCTTCCTCCTCGCCCTGCGCTCGCGGGGCCTCGGCTCGGTGTGGACCTCGCTGCACCTCTGGAAGGAGCAGGAGGTGGCCGAGCTGCTCGGCATCCCCGACGACATCACCCAGGTGGCCCTGTTCCCCGTCGCCCACACGAAGGGCACGGACTTCAAGCCCGCCGCCCGACCGCCGGCCGAGGACATCACCTACTTCGACACCTGGGGCAGCGGCCGCTGATGCAGCGGCACGAGGTCTCGTTCCTCGTCGACGCGCCACCCGCGCGCGTCTGGCGGCTCTTCCACCCGAAGGTGCCGGAGGGGGCCGAGGTGCCCCGCACGATCGAGCACCCGGGCGGGACGATCACGATCCTCAACGACGGCGACGAGACGGGACAGGGGCTCGTGCGCACCTGCACGTTCCCGGTGCCGCGCTGGCTGCTCTCCGGGGGGAGGGCCCAGTCCTGGGAGGTCGTCACCGAGGTGCGCGAAGGCGAGTACGCCCGGTACCAGGCGGTCGGCAAGCCGCTCTGGTCGAAGGCCGAGGGCTGGCACACGCTCGAGCCGATCGACGGGGGCACCCGCACGCGGCTGACCTTCGTCGAGACCTACCACGCCAACAACCCGGTGCTCCGGGCGCTGTTCGAGCGCGCCGTGCACCGCGCCATCTCGCGGGACAACACCCGCATCTACGAGACCGTGCTCGGGTACCTCGGGCGGGTCACCCGGGAGCGATAGGGGGGACGGGGATGGCCGACGTCGAGACCGCGGACCGGGGCTTCGACCCGGACGCGCTCCGGGCGAGGTACCGCGCGGAGCGGGACAAGCGCGTCCGGGCCGACGGCAACGACCAGTACGTCGAGGTGGCCGGTGAGCTCGCGCGCTACGTCGAGGACCCGTACGCGGCGCCGATCGAGCGGGCTCCCCGCACCGACGAGGTGGACGCGCTCGTGATCGGCGGGGGCTTCGGCGGCCTCCTCACCGCCGCGCGGCTGCACGAGGCCGGTGTCGAGCGCTTCGTCATGCTCGAGAAGGGCGGCGACTTCGGCGGGACCTGGTACTGGAACCGCTACCCGGGCGCGATGTGCGACATCGAGTCGTACATCTACCTCCCGCTGCTCGAGGAGCTCGGCTACATCCCCACCGAGAAGTACGCGCACGCCCCCGAGATCCTCGCCCACTGCCAGGCGATCGGCCGCCACTTCGACCTGTATCGCCGGGCGCTGTTCCAGACCGAGGTCACCGAGCTCCGCTGGGACGACGCCGACCACCGCTGGATCGTGTCGACCAACCGCGGCGACACCATCCGCGCCAGGTTCGTCTCCATGGCCAACGGACCGCTCAACCGGCCCAAGCTGCCGGGCATCCCGGGCATCGAGTCCTTCGAGGGCCACTCGTTCCACACGAGCCGCTGGGACTACGGGTACACAGGCGGCACGAACGAGGGCGGCCTCACCGGCCTGGCCGGCAAGCGGGTGGGGATCATCGGCACGGGGGCCACCGCGGTGCAGTGCGTGCCCCACCTGGCCGAGGGCGCCGAGCACCTCTACGTGTTCCAGCGGACGCCGTCGTCCATCGACGTCCGGGCCAACCGCCCCACCGACCCCGAGTGGGCCGCGAGCCTCGAGCCCGGCTGGCAGCAGCGGCGCATGGACAACTTCAACAACCTCACCTCGGGCCTCTACGAGCCCGAGGACCTCGTCGACGACGGCTGGACCGACATCATCGGGCGCATGGTCCGCATGGTGCGGGAGGGGCGCGGCGACCCGGAGACGAGCGCCGCGAGCCTCGGCGAGATGATGGAGCTGGCCGACTTCGAGAAGATGGAGCAGGTCCGCTCGCGCGTCGACGAGCTCGTGGAGGATCCGGCCACGGCCGACGCGCTCAAGCCGTGGTACCGCCAGTTCTGCAAGCGGCCCTGCTTCCACGACGAGTACCTGCAGACGTTCAACCGCGACAACGTCACGCTCGTGGACACCGACGGCAAGGGCGTCGAGCGCATCACCCCTCGCGGCGTGGTCGTGGCCGGCCAGGAGTACGAGCTCGACTGCCTCGTGTACGCCACCGGGTTCGAGGTCGGCACCGACTACTCGCGCCGGGCCGGGTACCAGGTGGTGGGGCGAGACGGCCTCACGCTGGCCGAGAAGTGGGACCCGGCCGTGCGCACGTTCCACGGGTTCCACGTGCACGGCTTCCCGAACTGCTTCGTCATCAGCAACATCCAGTCCGGCTTCTCGCCCAACTTCCCGCACATGCTCGGCGTGCAGGCGCGCCACATCGCGTACCTCGTCCGCACCGCGCTCGACCGGGGGGTCGTCGCGATGGAGGCCTCGCAGCAGGCCGAGGACGACTGGGTCAGGACCATCCTCGACATGTCGGGCGGCGGCGCCTCGTTCTTCGAGCAGTGCACCCCCGGCTACTACAACAACGAGGGCCACCCGACGGCCGTCAGCCGGCAGAACGGCTGGTTCGGCGGCGGCTCGCTCGGGTTCATCCAGGTGATCGAGGCCTGGCGGCAGAAGGACGACCTCGAGGGCCTCGAGCTCGAGTACGAGTGACCCGCCCGAGGATCGTGCTCACGGGCGACCTGTCGCCGGACCGCCCCCCCGGCGAGACCGGCGGCGCGTCGCCGGACCGCCGGGCCTG
>DATFFY010000126.1:0-2389 GCA_035249805.1 Acidimicrobiales bacterium
GGGTACTGGCGGTCGGGGTCGTCGGCCGGCTCGCGCCGCTCGGGCGGACCCGCGGCGGGGTCGCCCCGGAGCACCTCCGCGCCCGCCGGCGCGTACTGGAGGATGTAGGCCTTGCGCACCGCGTCGGTGGTGTTGGGCCCCGTCAGGTGCGGCGTGAGCGACGAGAACACCACGGCCCCGCCGGCGGGCACCGGGGCCGCCACCGCCCCGTCCGGGTCCGAGAGGCACTCGAAGCCGAGCGGGTCGACGTAGGTGTGCCGGAGCGTCCCCTTGCGGTGCAGGCCGGGCACCACCCACGGACAGCCGTTCTCCACCGTCGCGTCCGTGAGCGCGAGCCACACGGTGAGGTACTGCTGCGGCTCGACGTACGCGTAGCCGTTGTCCTGGTGCCACGGGAACCGCCGCGGCTTCTCGGGCTTCTTGTAGACGGCCTGGTCCCAGTACAGGTGGACGTCGGGGCCGACCAGGTCGGCGCAGATGCCGACGATCCGCGGATGCCGGGTGAGGTCCCGCAGCACGGCCGAACGGGCCGCGAGGTGGACCGAGAACGTGATCGCCCCGGTCTCGGCGATCGCGACCCGGCCGCCGTCGACGCGCTGGAGGAGCGCGTCGGCCTCCGCCTCGAACGCGTCCGCCTCGCCCCGCACCGCGGCGAGGGTGGCCTCGTCGACGAGGTCGGGCACGACGACGTAGCCGTCGGTGTCGAACTGCCGAACCTGGTCGCCGGTCAGGGTGGACGGCGAGCCCACCCGGTCCGCCCAGGTGAAGCCGTCGTTCCAGGGGTGGAGGAGCAGGTCCCGCATAGGGTGAACGAGTGGGCACGGTAGATCACGACGCCTTCGAGCGCGACGGCTTCGTCCGCCTCGAGGGCTTCGCCGACCGGGCGACGTGCGACGCGATGCTCGACCGCGTGGTGGCCATCGCGCGCGAGCGGGCCACCGGCACCGGCGGGCCGCAGCTCGTCCTGCCCGAGGCGAACCTCGCCGGCCGGGAGACCGACCTGCCCGAGGAGCTCGTGTCGAAGGTGTTCAAGCTCCACCGCGACAGCGTCTTCGCCGACTTCGCCCGCTCGGCGGTCGTCACCGACCTCGTGGCCGAGCTGGTCGGGCCTCGGCTCGACTGCTTCCTCTCGCAGTTCATCTTCAAGAACCCCGGCGCCTGGGGCCAGCCGTGGCACCAGGACTCGTACTACTTCCCGTTCGACCCGCCCCGCCCGATCCTCGGGGTGTGGCTCGCGGTCACCGAGGCCACCCTCGAGAACGGCTGCCTGCACGTGCTGCCGGGCTCGCACCGCGAGCCGGTCCACGAGCACGTCCCCGATCGGCGGCCCGGGGCCAACTACGGCTACGTGGAGATCGTCGACCACGACATGGCCGCCGCCCGGCCCGTGCTGATGCAGCCGGGCGACCTGCTGCTGTTCGACAGCCACCTGATGCACCGGTCGACGGACAACGCGTCGGCCGGCATCCGAGCGGCGATGGTGTACCACTACGCCGCGACCGGGACCGTCGAGCGCACGCCCGGTCTCGTCACCGACTTCCTCACGGTCCGGTAGACCTCCCTCCATGACCGATGAAGAGGAGCTGGTCGTCCCGCTGGCGGGGGCGGACTGGTGGAAGGTCGACGGCTCTGGCGAGGTGCCCGCCCTCAAGGTCACCGACGGCCCCAGCGGAGCGCGGGGCGAGCGCTTCGTCGGGGGTCCGCCGTCCGTGTCGTTCCCGTGCTCGGCCGCGCTCGGGGCCTCGTGGGACGTCGACCTCGCGGAGCGGGTGGGCGCGGCCCTCGCGGCCGAGACCCTGGCCAAGGGCGCACACGTGCTGCTCGGACCCACCGTCAACCTGCAGCGCTCGCCCCTGGGCGGCCGGCACTTCGAGTGCCTCTCGGAGGACCCGGTCCTCAGCGCCCACCTCGCGGCCGCCTACGTGGGGGGGCTGCAGGGCGGCGGCGTGGCCGCGTGCGTGAAGCACCTCGTCGCCAACGACATCGAGGCCGACCGCTTCGAGATCTCGTCCGAGCCCGACGAGCGCACGCTTCGCGAGGTGTCGCTCCTGCCGTTCGAGCACGCGCTGCGACGGGCCGGCGGCTGGTCGACGATGGCGGCCTACAACCGCCTGCACGGCACGCACTGCACCCAGCACGAGCGGCTGCTGACGACCATCCTCCGCGACGAGTGGGCGTGGGACGGGGTGGTCGTGTCGGACTGGTTCGCCACGCGCAGCACGGTCGAGGCCGCCCTCGCCGGGCTCGACCTGGAGATGCCCGGGCCGCCGATCTTCTTCGGGGCCCGGCTCGTGCAGGCCCTCGAGCGCGGCGAGGTGGACGCGGCGACGATCGAGGCCAAGCGCGAGCGCCTCGCGCTGCTCGGCAAGCGCACGGGCGCGGACGTGCG
>DATFFY010000127.1:0-4844 GCA_035249805.1 Acidimicrobiales bacterium
CGTCGGCCTCGGCGGCGACGGGCGCGGGCCCGGTCCAGGCGGCCACCGCCTCACCCGACAGGAGCCCCGGCAGCACCGCGGCCCGTTGCTCGGGCGATCCGTGCTCGGAGACGGCCGCCGCGACGACGTTGACCGGCACCAGCGGTCCCGGCGAGACGAGCCGGCCCATCTCCTCGGCCACGAGCACCAGGTCGAGCAGGCCGTGCTCGCTCAGGCTGCCGCCCCCGTCCGGTTCCCGCACCAGCAGCGAGGTCCAGCCGAGCTCGGCCCCGCGGCGCCACCACAGCGGGTCGAAGCCGGCCGGGTCGTGCTCGAGGGCCCGCACCGCGGTGATCGGGCACTCGGCGGCGAGGAACTTGCGGGTGGTCTCCTGGAGGAACTGCTGGTCCTCGCTCACCTCCACCTGCACGAGATTCGAGCGTATAGCCTTCTAACAGCAGTGTCAGATTCCCACGGAGGGGTTGTCATGCCGTCACGCCAGCTCGACTTTCCGGTCTTCGACGCCGACAACCACATGTACGAGACGCGAGAGGCGCTGACGAAGTTCCTCCCCGCCAGCCATGCGGGTGTCATCGACTACGTCGAGGTGCGCGGTCGCACCAAGATCGCCGTCAAGGGCCGGATCAGCGAGTACATCCCGAACCCGACCTTCGACCGCGTCGCCGCCCCCGGGGCGCAGGAGGAGTACTTCAAGGTCGGCAACCCGGAGGGCAAGACCCGCCGCGAGATCATGGGCAAGGCCATCGACGCGCTCCCCGCCTTCCGGGAGCCCGCCCCCCGCCTCGAGCTCATGGACGAGCTCGGCATCGACCGCGCGCTCATGTGGCCGACCCTGGCCAGCCTCGTGGAGGAGCGCCTGCGCGACGACCCCGAGGCCACGCACGTGGTGATCCACGCCCTCAACGAGTGGATGCACGAGACCTGGACGTTCGACTACGAGCAGCGCATCTTCCCCACCCCGGTCATCACCCTCCCGATCCTCGACCGGGCGCTCGAGGAGCTCGAGTGGGTGCTCGAGCGGGGCGCCCGGATCATCCTCGTGCGCCCCGCGCCCGTGCCGGGCTTCCGCGGCTCCCGCTCGTTCGCCCTCCCCGAGTTCGACCCGTTCTGGGAGCGGGTGCAGGAGGCCGACGTCGTGGTCGGGATGCACGCGTCGGACAGCGGCTACCAGCGCTACATCAACGAGTGGGAGGGCGTGCACGACGAGATGACGCCGTTCCAGGGCGGCTCCGGGTTCGCCGCCATCGTCGGCCACGCCGGCCGCCCCATCGTCGACACGATCGCCTCCGCCATCGGCCACGGCATGTGCTCGCGCTTCCCGGGCCTGAAGATCGCCCCCATCGAGAACGGGAGCAACTGGGTCCGCGGCCTGCTCCACGACCTCGAGGGCGCGTACGCCTTCAACCCCCAGCTCTTCGCCGAGGATCCGGTGATGGTGTTCAAGCGCAACGTCTTCGTCCACCCGTTCCACGAGGAGGACCCCAAGGGCCTCGTCGAGCTGCTGGGCGCCGAGAACGTGCTGTTCGGCTCGGACTACCCGCACCCCGAGGGCATGTCGGACCCGATCACCTTCGTCGACGACCTCGAGGGCCTCGACCACGACGCGATCGCCAAGGTCATGGGCGGGAACCTCTCCCGGCTGATGAACGTCGCGTGAGCCCGCCGAGCTTCCCGGCGTTCCCCCCCACCTCGGGCCACCTGATCCGCCACGCCGCGGCGCAGTTCGGCGACAAGACGTTCGCCGTCCTCGGCGACGAGCGGCTCACCTACGCGCAGGCCGAGACCGATTCGGCCCGGCTCGCCCGGGGCCTGCTCGCCGCCGGTGTGGGCAAGGGCGCGCGCGTCGGGCTCCTCGCCCCGAACAGCCCCGCGTGGATCATCGGGTGGCTGGCCGCCACGCGCATCGGCGCGGTCGTCGCCTTGCTCAACACGTACGCCAAGGCCCGCGAGCTGGGCTGGCTCCTGCGCCATGCCGACACCCAGGTGCTCTTCACGGTCGACCGGTACCTGGGCAACGACTACCTCGACCGGCTCGAGGAGGCCGTGCCGGACCTCGCGGGCCAGCCCGCCGACCGCATCCTCGTCGGGTCCCACCCGTTCCTGCGGACGGTGTGCACCTGGGGCGAGGGCACCCGGGGCTGGGCCGTGCCGGTGGGCGCGCTCGCCGGCCGCGCCGAGGAGGTGAGCCCCGCCATCTTCGACGCCGCCGAGTCCGAGGTGACGCCGGCCGACGCGATGGTCGTCGTGTACTCGTCGGGGAGCACCTCGGACCCGAAGGGCGCGGTGCACAGCCACGGCGCGGTGGTCCGCCACGCCCACAACCTCTGGCAGATGCGCGACCTGCTGGAGACCGACGTGCTCTACACGCCGATGCCGCTGTTCTGGGTCGGCGGGTTCAGCTGGACCCTCGTCGCGGCGATGCACGCCGGCGCGTCGCTCGTGTTCGAGGAGGCGTTCGAGCCCGGCTCGACGCTCGAGCTGATCGAGCGGGAGCGGGTGACGCAGGTCCTCGGCTGGCCCCACATGGCCAAGGCGCTCGTCGACCACCCGAGCTTCGCCGAGCGGGACCTGTCGTCGGTGCGGGGCGGGACCATGGCCGCCCTGCTGCCCCAGGCGCAGCAGGTGCGGGCCGAGGTGCCGAAGGCGAACTCGCTCGGGATGACCGAGACGCTCGGGCCCCACTCGCTCGACCACAAGGACAGCGTCCTCCCGGCGGAGAAGGTGGGGTCGTTCGGGCCGGCGGTGCCCGGGGTGGAGCACAAGGTGATCGATCCGGTCACCGGCGAGGACCTCCCCGTCGGGGAGACGGGCGAGCTGTGCATCCGCGGGTACTCGCTCATGCAGGGCCTCCACAAGCGGGAGCGGGCCGACGTGTTCACCGCGGACGGCTGGTACCGCACCGGCGACGGCGGCTTCCTGGACGCCGACGGCCACTTCTACTTCACCGGTCGCCTCGGCGACCTGATCAAGAGCTCCGGCATGAACATCACGCCGCGCGACGTGGAGCTGGTGATCGAGGCCATGCCCGAGGTGGTGCTCGCGTTCGTGGCCGGTGTGCCCCACCCCGACCGCGGCGAGGACGTCGCCGCCGCGGTCGCGCTCCGTCCGGGTGCGGTGCTCGACGAGCAGGAGATCAAGGCGCGGGTGAAGGCCGAGATCGCCAGCTACAAGGTGCCCCGCCACGTCGCCGTGTTCAGCGACCAGGCCGAGCTGCCGTGGCTCGACTCCGGCAAGGTCGACCGGCGCAAGCTCACCGCCCTCCTCGTCGAGCGGTTCGCGGAGCGCTGAGCCCTACGGGACGATGTCGATCGGGGTGCCGACCGGTATCTGGTAGAGGTTCTGCAGGTCGCCGAGGTGCATGCGCACGCAGCCGTTCGAGATGTACGTGCCCGTGCTCCCGATCTGCCGGTCCGACGAGGCCGACACCGGCCCGTGGATCGCGATCACCGCGTCACCGCTTCCCTGCCAGCTCTGGATCGCCTCGGAGTGCGCCGTCGACGCCAGCGCGTACCTGCCGTTGCGCCCGTCCTTCTGGGGTTCCATCACGCCGAGGTAGTAGCTGCCCGTCGGTGTGGGCGTCGATGCCTTCCCGAGGCCGACCGGGAACGTCCAGACCGGGAAGCCCTCGCGGTACACGGTGAGGTTGGTCTGGCCGCGGCGGATCACGATGCGCCACACGGACTGCGTGATCTTCACGCCGCTGCGCTTGATCCACGCCGTCGACCCGTTCGGGCGCTCCGGCAGCCGGACCTTCAGCCACTCGCCACGCGACTCGAGGATCGGCGTGGTCTGCGGCCAGCCGTACCAGTGCCCCATCGCGCCGATGCGGGCGCCACCCGGCGACGCGTAGGTGGGCACGTCGCCCACGGGCGCGGCCAACCAGGTCTTCACCGGCACGTGCGGCCGCGGCCTCGGCGCCGTCGGCTTCGGGGCGGGCTTCGTGGTGGGCGGCGACAGCAGCCCCGGCAGCAGGTCGGCCTGCGCCGGCTGCAGGACGCCGCTCGTCAACGACAGCGCGAGCGCTCCGACGAGCACCCCGATCGCCACCACCGCGCGGCTGCGCCGCATCCGTCCTCCCGTGTGGTCGTTCATCCCCGTCCGATCTGTCCGATCTGCCCCCGCCTGAACCATCCGAGTATGGAAGCACACTCCGCGTCACCGCCGCACCCCGGGCTGTGGCCAACCGGGGCAAACCGGAAGACCCGGAAGCAGGATCCGACCTCAGTCCTCATAGGGCTCGCGGAACGGGGTCGAGCTGGCCGTGCGGAGGCCGTCGACCATCTCGGTGATCGGCGGCGCCTCCGTCGGCACCGGAGCCCGAGAGGCCATGATCCCCTCGCGCTGGCGCAGGCCGAGCATGCTCTCGCGCCGCCCCGAGTACGACAGCGGCCGGCGCAGCATCCAGACCGCGCCCTCGGCCGCGACCTCGCAGGGCTCCCAGGTCGAGCGGTCGACCCCCGGCGTGTTGGCGACGAAGCCCTCGGACGCGACGGGCAGGTCGATGCGGAAGACGTTGACCGCGATCCCGTCGTCCTGCAGCTGGCTGGCCACGTCGACGGACAGGCGCTCGAGCGCGACCTTCGACACCCCGTACGACATGAGGCCGGGCACCGGCAGCAGGGCGGCGACCGACGACACGTTGAGGATGCGCCCCCCACCGGCCGCCCGCAGGTGCGGCACCGCGGCGCGCGTGGCGACGAACGGCGCGTGCAGGTTGATGGCCATCAGCAGCTCGTGGCGCGCGATCGGGATCTCGAGGTCGCCGACGAACGTGACCGCCGCGTTGTTGACGAGGATGTCGAGCCCGCCGAGCACGGCGACGGCGCGCTCGACCATCGCCTCGA
>DATFFY010000128.1:0-8144 GCA_035249805.1 Acidimicrobiales bacterium
GTCGCCGCCACCGCCACCGTTCGATCCGACGGCGGTCTGGGACGGGCCGCTCGTCCCGTTGGCGCCGTCGCCGCCGGGGCCCGCGAGCACGTCGACACGCTCGAGGCTGGCCGACGTGCCGTTCACGGCGCGGATGCCGTAGGCGGTGAGGCTGCCCGCCCCGCGCGTGCCGCTCACGTCGAGCAGCTGCAGTCGCAGGCCGGTGACGCCGTCGAGCAGGAGGCCCTGGGGCGAACCCGTGAAGACCGCCACGTTGCCCGCGTCGCGGCTCCAGTCGGCCGCGTCGTAGCCGCCGGCGATGAGCACGTTGCTGATCGCGTCGACGTCCGTGTAGGTGCCCTCGGCCACGAGCACGATCCGGTCGCGCAGCGGGTGGCCCACGAGGGCGAGCGCGGCGTCGACGGTCGCCACCGGGCTGCTCTTCGTGCCCGGGTTCGTGTCGCTGCCGTTCACGCCGTCCACGAAGATCGCGGTCACGGCGCGGCCGTCGATGCCGTCGCAGCTCGCGTCGATGAAGCTCAGGTCCGGCTCGTCCGGCGCGTTCGGGTACACCGTGCCGAACAGGGGGGCGCAGTCGTCGCCGTCGAGCGAGCCGTCGTCGTCGTCGTCCGCGTCGCAGGCGTCGCCGTCCTGGTCGTCGTCCGTGTTGACCTGGTCGTTGTTGGGGACGTTCACGCAGTTGTCCTGCGCGTCCGGGACCAGGTCGCCGTCGTTGTCCGGTCCGCAGGCGTCGCCCAGGCCGACCCCGTCGGAGTTCTCCTGCCCGGGGTTCGAGACGGGCACGCAGTTGTCGTCGACGTCGAGCACGCCGTCGTTGTCGTCGTCCGCGTCGCAGGCGTCGCCGATGCCGTCGAGCTCGTTGTCGGTCTGCGTGCCGTTGGCGGTCGTGTCGCAGTTGTCCGGGCCGTTGCCGACGCCGTCCCCGTCGACGTCGTCGTCGCACGGGTCGCCCCGCCCGTCGAGGTCGAGGTCGGCCTGGTCGTTGGCGAGGCCGGTGCAGTTGTCGGCCGTGTCCGCGATGCCGTCGCCGTCCGCGTCGCCGTCGCAGGCATCGCCCGCGCCGTCGTTGTCCGTGTCCGTCTGGCTCTGGTTCGACGTCGTGACGCAGTTGTCCGTCCCGTCGTTCACGCCGTCGCCGTCGGTGTCGGACAGGTTGGGGTCGGTGGTGCCGTGCAGCTCGTCGCCGTCGCCCACCCCGTCGTCGTCCGTGTCGGGGTCGTTGGGCTGGAGCCCGTTCTGGAACTCCTCGAGGTCCGTGGCCCCGTCGCCGTCCGCGTCGCCGTTCGCGCCGCTGCAGTCGAGGCCGTTGTCGACCTCCCACTTGTCCGGCATGCCGTCCGCGTCGGTGTCCGGCTTGCTGTCGTTGCAGCCGTGCTGCAGCTCCTGCTGCAGGTTGAGGCCGTCGTTGTCCGCGTCGAAGAGCGCGGCGCTCGCGGTGGGCCCGGCCACCTGGGCCAGGACCGCGAGGACGACGAAGGTCACGAGCGCGACGATCCGCTTCACAACAACCCCCAGCACGTTGTGCGTGCGCCCGCTTCTCCGCCCTGCCGGAACGCCCTTCCGATACCGGGATCACATTACACACACCGGATCGATCGTGCACCCCCCAACGCGAGGGCGGTGCACGAGGCGTCAGCCCGCGGGCGTCATCTCCAGGCGCACGCCGGCCGGCTCGAGGTCGATGGTCATGCCGTCCCAGGCGCAGCAGACCCGGTCGGCGCCGTCCCCGTCGCCCCAGAGGCGGCGGGCCTCGTCGAGGAGCTCCTCCATCTCGACGTCGGTGTGGGCCGGGTCGTGGTGGAAGAGGACCAGGCGGTCGACCTCGGCCTTGCGGGCGAAGGCCACGACGTGGCCGATCGCCGAGTGGCCCCAGCCGATGTGGCGGGGGTACTCGTCGTCGCCGTACTGGGCGTCGTGCAGGAGGACGTCGGCCCCGTGGGCGAGGTCGTAGCCGCTGAGCCAGTCGGTCGGCTGCAGCGCCACGTCGCCGCCCAGCCCGGGCTCGTGGTCGGGCAGGTAGACGACGCTGCGGCCGCCTTCCTCGATCCGGTAGCCGACGGTGGGGCCCTGGTGGGTGACGAGCGAGGCCCGCACCGTGAGCCCGCCGATCTGCACGTCCTCCGCGGGCGAGTCGTGGAACTCGATCTGCGCCGGGATGTCGGCGAGGCGCACCGGGAACCACGGCGGCGAGAGGTAGGTGGCGATCCGGTCGTTGAGCGACTGCACCGGCGAGGGCGGGCCCCACACGTGGATCTCCCGGGCCGTCTCGAACAGCGGGCGGAAGAACCCCAGCCCCAAGAGATGGTCGAGGTGCAGGTGGCTCAGCAGCACGTGGATCGGACCCGTCGTCCGATCGACCATCCGCAGCCCGAGCGGACGCATGCCGGTGCCGGCGTCGAGGACGAGGGCCTCCCCGTTCGCGCCCTCCACCTCCACGCACGAGGTGTTGCCGCCGTACCGCACGGTGTCCGCCCCGGGGACCGCCAGCGAGCCGCGGCAGCCCCACACCCGCACCTTCACGTGCCGGCCTCCCAGAACACGGTGAGGACACCGTGCATGTCGTCGTCCTTGCCGAAGAGCGGGTAGGCGGTCACCTCCACCTGCTTGCGGACCCCGTCGAGGTTCGTGATGGCCATCGACTGGTGGGCGGGCTCGCGGTTGTAGAAGGCCCGGCCAGGAGGCGTGTCCCGCCGCCGCATCGGCTTCCCGTCGAGCGCGCTGGCCTGCAGCATGTCCGAGAACGTGTTCGCGGCCATCACGCCGAGCTCGCCGAAGCTCCGGCCGATCATCAGCTCGGCGGCCTCGTTGCAGAACACCAGCGAGCCGCCTTGGTCGATGAGGAACATCGGTGTGGCGAGGTTGGCCGCCAGCTCCCGAGCGAGGATGAGCGGCAAGCTGCGGGGCCCGCCCCCCGAGCCGTCTGAGGTCACGGCCCGCAGGCTAGGTCGGCGCTACGGCGTGCGCCCGGTGAACCCGATGAGGCGGGTCTGCTCGTCCGCGTCGTACGGCACCTCGACCTTCGGACCGAAGGCGGTGCCCTGGCGCATCATCTCGTCGTTCGGCTCCATCGTCTGCAGCAGCCGGTGGACCTCGTCCGGGTCGAGTGACTCGTCGAGGCCCACCGATCAGCTCCTCGACGGTCATCTCGCCCATGCCCGTCTCGAAGCTGCGCGCGGCGATCTCGGGCTCCTCGAGCGCGGCGAGCACCGCGTCGCGGGTGTGGGCCCACGACCCCGCCGGGTCCTCTGCGGGCGAGGCGCCATCGGGCAGCTCGACCCCGCCGCGGCCGAGGAACGTGCGGGCCGAGTCGGCCGGGACTGGCCCCTGCCGGCACGGCGAACTATCGTCACAGGTAGTGTCAATAGAATGACCGGGAGGCCGACCATGGCGATCACGCCCAACCAGGAGCAGTTCCTGCAGCTCGCCGCCGACGCGCAGGGCAACCCCGGCGAGGTGGTCATGCTGAACCTCCTCAAGTACAAGGCGCGGTCCGACGACGGCGGGGGCGGCACCGGCGAGGAGGCGTACGCCCGCTACGCGCAGCAGGCCGTCCGCATGGTCGAGGAGCAGGGCGGCTCCGTGCTCTGGCTTGGCCGCCCCGACCAGGTCCTGATCGGGGACCCCGAGGCCGACGCCTGGGACGCCGTCGCGCTGGTCCGCTACCCGAGCCGCAAGCACTTCATCGACATGGTCAGCCAGCCGAGGTACCAGGAGGCGCACAGCCACCGCGAGGGCGGCCTCGAGCGCACCGTCCTGCTCGCGATGACGCCCCGGCCGGTCGAGGCCTAGCGTGCCGGCCGTGGCCTCCACCGCACCGCTGGCCCAGCGGGTCCGCCTGAGGTTCGACGTCGAGGCCGGGCCCCTCGGCCACCTCCAGGCCGAGCGCGAGCGCCTCGCGTCGCTGGCCTGGGAGCACTTCGAGCCGGTGCTGCTCGGCGCGACCATCGGTGCCGAGCTGCACGGCATCCGGCTCGGCGCCGACCTGCCCGACGAGGTGATCGCAGAGATCCGCCAGGCCCTCCTCGAGTACAAGGTCGTGTTCTTCCGCGACCAGGACCAGCTGACCCCGGCCGACCACGTGGCGTTCGCGCGTCGCTTCGGCGAGCTCGAGGTGCACCCCTTTCTCGAGGAGAACAGCGAGCACCCGGAGCTCGTGCGCTTCGAGAAGTCGCCCGAGATCGGCGGTTACGAGAACGGCTGGCACAGCGACGTCTCGTGGCGCGAGGTCCCCTCGATGGGGGCGATCCTGCGCGCCCTCGAGATCCCGCCCAGCGGCGGCGACACCCTGTTCTGCGACATGTACGCCGCGTACGAGGGCCTCGACGACGAGCTGCGCGACCAGATCGACGACCTGGTCGCGGTGCACGACTACACGCAGGTGTTCGGGCTGGTCATCCCGCCGGAGAAGAAGGCGGAGATGCGGGCCACGTACCCGCCGGTCGAGCACCCCGTCGTCCGGACGCACCGCGAGACCGGGCGGCGCCTCCTCTACGTCAACCGCTTCTTCGTGCACCACATCGTCGGCCTCGACCAGGACGAGAGCGACCGGCTCGTCGACCGGCTGTCGCGGCGGGCGGAGATCGTCGAGTACCAGTGCCGCTTCCGGTGGGCACCGCACTCGGTCGCGTTCTGGGACAACCGCGCCGTGCAGCACTACGCGGCGAGCGACTACTGGCCGGCCCGCCGCGTGATGGAGCGGGCCAGCATCATCGGCGACCGCCCTCGCTAGCCCCCCGCCCTACGGGTGGCCGGCCCGGAAGAACATCTCGAACTGGATCCCGTCGGGGTCCTTGAAGGTCAGGACGGAGCCGTACTCGCGGTGCACGACCGGGCTGTGGACCACGCCGAGCTGCTCGAAGTGCGCCCCCCACACGTCGAGCTCCGCGGGATCCTCGACGAGGAGGCCGAGGTGGTCGAAGCCCGTGCGCGCCGGGTCGAAGGCCTCACCTCCGTTGGCGTCGTGCTGCTGCACCTCCAGCACCGTGGCGGTGGCCGGGTGCACCATCACGGTGCCGTGCCAGCCGTCGCCCGACACCGCCTCGATGTCCTGGAACCCGAACGTCTCCCGCCAGAACCGGGCACTGCGCTCCGCATCGCTGACCGAGAACGACGTGTGGGAGACCTTCTTGAAGCTCGGCATCGCCTATCCTCCTGATCGGAGTATGTACATACTCCTGATAGGAGGATCATGTCAACCGCCGAGCTGACCACGACGTCCTACGCACTCCTGGGGCTGCTCGGGATCCGGCCGTGGACCACCTACGAGCTCGCCCAGCAGATGCAGCGCAGCCTCAAGAGCTTCTGGCCGCGCGCCGCGAGCCGTGTCTACGAGGAGCCGAAGCGGCTCGTGGCGCTCGGGCTGGCCACCGCGAAGCGGGAGCAGGTCGGGCGGCGGGCGCGGACGGTGTACGCCATCACCGCGAAGGGCCGGCGAGCGCTCACCCGGTGGCTGGCCGAGCCGGGCACGGGGCTGACGATGGAGTTCGAGGCGCTCCTGAAGGTCCTGTTCGCCGAGCAGGCCACCCGTGAGGACGTGCTCGGCAACATCGCGGCGGCCCGCTCCTGGGCGGAGCAGCAGAACGCGGAGAACGTGGCGTTCGCGCGCCTCTACCAGGACGGGGACGGCCCCTTCCCCGAGCGCCTCGCGGCCATCGAGCTGACCGGGCGCTTCATGACCGACCTGGCGGACATGGTGGCGAGCTGGGCGGCGTGGGCCGAGGGAAAGGTCGCCGGGTGGCCCGCCGCCGGACGCGACGCCGACCCCGATCTGACGACGCTCCGCGAGATCGCGGCCCGCCCGGTGGAGCCCGCGCCGCTGCCGACCGCGCCGGGCTGACGGAGCTCAGCCCGCGGGGCAGCCCCCGCCGGCGGGACCGTCGCCGAGGCGGAGGTCCGTGATCGTCAGCTGGGGGTTGGTCGTCTCGAGCGCGACTCGGGTGTGCCCCCGGGGGAGGCGCACCGCTCCCCGCAGTGCTCCGTCGACGAGGAGGCCGGCCGAGCGCGTGCCGACGACCACCGCGATGCGGACGGGGCCGTCGCCCACCGGCACCGAGAGGGACTCGAACCCGCGGGGACCGAGGCCCTGGCTGCCCGAGCCGGCATCGGTGCCCTCGAGCGCGAGGAGCTGCGGCTCGGCCGTCGGGTCGTCCGGGTCGGTGAACCGCACGAGGAGGTTGGCCAGGGTCCCGGGCGCGTCGACGTCGGCGACGCCCTCGAGCCGGAAGCAGGGCCCCTCGCCCACGACGAGCTCCCGTCCTGGGCCGGACCCGTCGGCCGGCTGCTGGAAGCGGGCCGTGGTGCCGTCGACGGTCCAGCCGCCTCCCACGGCCGACGGCGCCGAGCTGCGCCACGGCCGGTCCGCCCGCCGGTCGACGAGGTCGCGGGCCACGTCGTCGCGGAGCCAGAGCGTGATCGTCGTGCCCGGGTACACCTCGGTGAACTCGCGGTGGATGAGCCGGTCGAACGGCGTCCCGGCGTCGAAGGGCTCCGTCTCCGCGAACGCGACCGGGTCGCTCTCCTCGATGTCCTCCTCGAACCACCGCCACGTGTCCGGGAGGACGTAGTCCGGGCTCGTGCGCCCGAGGTAGATCTCGCCGAGGAGGAACGACTTCCACTGGAACCGCGTCGCCGGGATGCGGTGGTTCTTCATGTAGATGAACGGGTCGGTCGACCAGGCGAGCAGCGCGTCCTGGTCCTGCGACACGAGGTCCAGCACGGCTCGGATGCTGCGCTCGCTCCCGCCGAGCTGGTCCTCGTGCTCGTTCGCCCACCTGCCGACGCCCCGGAACTCCCGCGTCTCCGTGACGCTCTCGCCGAACCGCGGCGCGTCCGTGAGGAAGACCGCGAGGACCGCCACCACCCCCGGCACGAAGAGCGAGAGCGGCGTCGCCGGCCGGCGCGCCGCGACGGCACGGGCCAGGTGGCCGGCCAGGGCCGCGCCCATGCAGGCCGTCGGGACCGCGACGACGATGTAGTAGTGCGTGCTGTAGCGCTGGCTCAGCACCATCTCCCACCAGCCCGCCAGCCACCAGGCCAGCAGCCCCACGTGGACGATGCGCCGCCGCCGGTCCAGCTCCCGCCAGAGCACCCAGGTGAGCGCGGCGAACCCGCCGATCGCGAGCACCACCAGCGGGTTGCGGGCGTGGAACTCGTAGAAGCGATCCCAGCCGAGGCCGACCTGGCTGCCGAACGATCGCCCCGGGCCGTCGCTCATGAACCGGGCGTAGGTCCACCACCCCGACCAGTACTCCCCGAAGGCCCCGCGGGCCAGGTACCACAGCGGGGTCACCGCGAACGCCACCTCGGCGGCGATCACGGCGGCCCGGACGTGCCGAGCGAGCTCGGTGGGGCGGCGCTCGTGCAGCAGCAGGAGCGCCACGAGGCCGACGACCGCGCCGCTGAACGCCGTGGTGAGCAGCTGCTGCGCCATGAACCCGAGCAGCGCGCCGACCGCGATCGACGTCAGGCGGGCGCGGCGGGGGGTCGCCCAGGGGCGCTCGGCCAGCGCGAGCACCCACACGACGGCCAGGAACGCGGTGGTGATGTTGCGGAGGAAGAGCACGCCCGCGTAGCCGACGTCCGCCATCGTGAAGAAGACGTAGGTGGCGACCGCGGCGCCGAGCGCGACCGATCGGTTGGCCCCGAAGAACCGCGCCGTCTGGGCGGTGGCGCACGCGAGCAGCGCCGCGCAGACCGCCACCATGGCGGAGATGACGAACCAGTACGCGTCGTACGGCGCCAGCCGGCCCGCGAGGTCGTAGAGCAGCGGCTCGAAGGGCCCGCGGTTGTGGATCGCGTTCTCGTAGTAGGTGCCGCCCAGCTCCGCGGTGCGCTCGACCACGTTCCGCATGAACACGGGGTCGACGTCCTGGACCCGGACGACGTTGCCCACGATCGGCACGATGGCGACGACCGCGAGCCCCAGCGTGGTGAGGTAGCCGAGCGTGCTCGGGAGCCATGCGGGCTGATGCCGCCGAATCGCAGGGTCGTCGGTGTCCGTCATCGCCGCGGCGACGCACGTTAGAGGATGGTGCCGGGGCGGGAGATCCCCTAGGGCGCGTCGCGCTGTCCGGGGTCGGCCGGGGCCCGTACGGTCCGGCCATGGCCGGTGCGGACCACCCGTCGGAGCTGCGCCGCTCCGGTCT
>DATFFY010000129.1:0-10611 GCA_035249805.1 Acidimicrobiales bacterium
GTCCCCGACGGGCCGCGGCCGCAGGTGGTGCGGCGGCCGGCAGCGGCAAGGTCACCGTGCCCATGCAGGGCACGATCGTGAAGGTGCTCGTCGAGGTGGGCCAGGCCGTCGAGGCCGGTCAGGCCGTGTGCGTGCTCGAGGCGATGAAGATGGAGAACAACATCGCGGCCGACAAGGCGGGCACCGTCACGGAGATCAAGGTCGAGCCCGGCCAGTCGGTGGGCTCCGGCGACGTCGTCGTCGTCATCGAGTAGCCCGGGCGCGGGCGGCGCCGGTGAAGCCGGCGTAGAGGAAGGCGACCAAGGCCAGCGAGGCGGCCACCGCGAGGATGGCGTCGCCACCGCTCGCGTCGCCGAGCTCGTCGAGCGGCGCCCGCTCCATGCGGGCCACCCACGTGACGACCGAGGTCCAGATGCCGACGTCGATGACCACGTGCAGCCAGTGCGGCGGGGTGTCCGCCCGGCCGAAGCAGCCGCAGCTGCCGATCGGGGCGTCGACCCGGAGCGCCGCGACCACGAACATCCCGAAGGCGATGTAGCTCGCGGCGACGAGCGTCCACACGACCGAGCCGCCGACCACGACGGCCACCACGCCGAGGACGAGCTCGCCCAGCGCGAGGAGGCGCACGAGCTCCGGGTGCGACGGCAGGCCCATCTCGCGGAGCGCGCCGGAGGTCATGGTCGGGTCGACGACCTTCATCGCACCCGCCAGCGCCAGGAGCCCGGCCGCCACCAGCGCCGGGACGACCGCCCCGTCCATGCCGTACGTCTACTCCGCGGCCTCGGCCAGCGCCTCGGAGAGCGAGGGGTGGACCAGCAGGCTGTCCACGATGTCGCTCACCTTCAGCCCGTTGGTGACGGCCACGGCGATCACCGACACGAGCTCGCCGGCATGGCGACCGACGACCGAGCCGCCGAGCACGACGCCGGTGGCGGGGTCGCTGACGATCTTGACGAACCCCTTGGTGTGGCTCTCGATGAGCGCCTTCGGCGTGCCGGAGAAGGGCACCTTCGTGACGCGGACCTTGCGGCCCTCGGCGAACGCGTCGGCCTCGGCCAGCCCCACGTCGGCGATCTCCGGGACGGTGAAGATGGCGGACGCGGCCTTGTCGTAGTCGAGGTCCCGCTCGCTCCGGCTGTGCACGCCCATCACGTGCTCGGCGATCTTCCGGCCCTGCATCGCGGCCACCGACGACAGCGGCAGCTTCCCGGACAGGTCACCCGCGGCGTAGACGTGCGGCACGTTCGTGCGGCAGTGGCGATCGATCGGCACGTAGCCGCCGTCGTCGGCGTGCACGCCGGCGGCATCGAGGCCGAGGCCCTCGCTGTTCGGCACGGAGCCGATGGCCAGCAGGGCGTGGGAGCCGGTGGCGACGCGACCGTCGTCGCAGCGCACGGCGACCTCGTCGCCGTCCAGCTTCACGTCGGTGGCGCGGGCGCCCTTCAGCAGGCGGACGCCGCGGCGCAGCAGCTCCTCCTCGAGCGCGGCCGCCACCTCGGGGTCCTTCTGCGGCAGCACCTGCTGGCGGGACACGATCAGCGTGACCTGGCTTCCCAGCGAGCTGAACATGTGGACGAACTCCACGCCGGTGACGCCGGACCCGATGACGACGAGGTGCTCCGGCATCTCGGGGGGCGGGTAGGCCTGGCGCGTCGTGAGGATCCGCCGGCCGTCGATGGGCGCCCAGGCCGGGATCCGGGGCCGGCTGCCCGTGGACAGCAGCACGGCGTCGGCCTCGACCTCCACGGGGCCGTCGGCCGTGTCGGCCACGAGCTGGTTCGGTCCGATCAGGCGGCCCGTCCCGCGCAGCATGCGCACGCCCTGGCTCGAGAGGAGGCGGCAGGTGTCGGCCTCGAGCCGCGACTGGATGGCGGTGATGCGCTTGCGGAGGCCCTCGAGGTCGAGCGCGGGGACGACCGGCTCGAGGCCCATCTCGGCGGCCCGTCCGACGAGGCCCATCGCACCGCCGGTGGCGATCATCGCCTTCGACGGGATGCAGTCCCACAGGTGGGCGGCGCCGCCGACGACGTCCTGCTCGATCACCGTCACCTCGGCCCCGAGGCGCGCCGCGTGGGTGGCCGCCGTGTTGCCGGCCGGCCCGCCACCGATGATCGCGAAGCGAACGCTCATCGGGCTAGCCCCGTGGTCGATCGCGCTCTCCCCGATGAGCGGCGGAGCCGCTGTGCGGCTCCGGGATGCCTGTGCTCATGGTTCGCTCGCTGTCGCTCGCTCACGGGGCCGAGGCTACCCACCCCCGAACTCGCGACCGTACGGACACGGACGCGTGCACGGAGCGTCGCGACTTCGCTCGGGGGTGGGTGGGTCAGGTCGTGGCGCGGGCCAGCGGCTTGAGGCGGTGGTCCGGGGTGAACAGGCGACGGGTGAGGCCGAGCCCGACCACCGCGGCGTTGGTCGCGACGCAGCCCAGGATCAGGAACATGACGGCCGCCTGCACGAGCACGGCGTCCACCGGTGGGACACCGGCCAGGATGAGGCCCGTCATCGCGCCGGGCAGGAACACGAGCCCGACCGCCTTGGTGCTCTCGATCTGCGAGGTCAGCGCGGTCCGCAGCGCGGCGCGGGCGTACGGCTGTGACGCCTCGGTCCACGGCTGCCCGAGCGCCAGGCGGGCCTCCACCTCGGGGCGGTGGTCGGCCAGCTCGGCGATCACCCGGCGCGCCGCCGACACGGTCCCGCTGATCGAGTTGCCGATCATCATCCCGGCGATCGGGACGATGGCCCGCGGCTCCACCGGGTAGATGCCGAGCCCGAACACGGTGCCCAGGCTGAGCGCGGACGACGCCGCCATCGCGCCCAGGGCCAGCTCGAACGAGCCCGGGACCTCGGGGGCCCGACGGCGCACCGTGAAGGCCGAGAACAGGATCATCAGGACGACCCACACCCACGAGAGCGCGACCGGGGCGTCGTCCTCGATCAGCACCTCCAGGACGTAGCCGACGAGGAGCAGCTGCACGAGCGCACGGCCGCAGGCCCAGAGGATCGTGGCCTCGAGGCCCAGGACCCGGCGGTACGAGATCGCGACGGCGACCACGACCAGCACGAGCGACGCGGCGAGGCCGCCCCAGCCGATCGTGCCCTCACCCATCGCGCACCCTCCCGTCCTCGACGACGAGGCGGCCGTCCGCGATGCGGTCGACCTGGTTGCGGTCGTGGGTGACCCACAGCACCGGCACGGCCTCGTCGGAGCAGGCCAGGCCGCAGGCCAGCTCCTCGAGGACGCGGGTGGCCTCGTCGTCGAGCGCCGACGTGGGCTCGTCCATGAGCAGCACCTCGGGCTCGGTGACGAGGGTGCGGGCCAGGCACACCCGCTGCGCCTCGCCCCCGGAGAGCTGGTCCGCCACGCGATCGAGGAACTCGGGGCCGAGGGCGGCTCGCTCGAGGGCGTGCGCCAGCGTGGCCTCGTCGGCCTCCGGCCGGGCGACCAGCAGGTTGTGCCGCACCGTGCCGGGGAACGGGGTGGGCCGCTGGAACACCATGCCGACCCGTCGCCGGTGGTGCAGCGGGTCGAGCGACAGGACGTCGTCACCGTGGAAGCGGACGACGCCGGCCGTGGCCACCTCGAGACGGTTGCAGAGGCGCAGCAGGGTCGACTTGCCGCTGCCCGAGCGGCCCACGAGGCACGTCACGCCCGTCGGCGGCACCTCGGCGGTGACCCCGTCGAGGATGCGGACGCCCCCGACCTCGACCACGACGTCCTCGAAGCTGAAGAGGGACGCCGTCACGGCCGCCGATTCTGCTGCGTCGCGGGCCCAGCCGTAACCTCGAACGCATGGCTGATGGGGACGAGCCCACGGTGGAGGACTGGCGGGCGCTCGCCAGCAAGGACCTGAAGGGCGCCGATCCCGACACGCTGACCTGGCAGACGCCGGAGGGCATCGCGGTCAAGGCGCTGTACACGGAGGCGGATCTCGCCGGCATCGACCACGTCGGCAGCCTGCCGGGCTTCCCCCCGTTCGTGCGCGGGCCGCGGGCCACGATGTACGCGGGGCGACCCTGGACGATCCGCCAGTACGCGGGGTTCTCGACGGCCGAGGAGAGCAACGCCTTCTACCGGCGCAACCTCGCGGCCGGGCAGCAGGGCGTGTCGGTGGCCTTCGACCTCGCCACGCACCGGGGCTACGACTCCGACCACCCGCGCGTCGTCGGCGACGTCGGCAAGGCCGGGGTGGCGATCGACTCGGTCGAGGACATGAAGATCCTCTTCGACGGCATCCCCCTCGAGAAGATGTCGGTCTCGATGACCATGAACGGTGCGGTGCTGCCGGTGCTCGCGTGCTTCGTCGTCGCGGGCGAGGAGCAGGGGGTGACGCAGGACCAGCTCAGCGGGACCATCCAGAACGACATCCTCAAGGAGTTCATGGTCCGCAACACGTACATCTACCCGCCGGCCCCGAGCATGCGGATCGTGGCGGACATCATCGAGCACACCGCTCGCCAGATGCCGCGGTTCAACTCGATCTCGATCTCCGGCTACCACATGCAGGAGGCCGGGGCGACGGCCGACCTGGAGCTCGCCTTCACGATCGCCGACGGCCTCGAGTACGTGCGCTTCGCGATCGACCGCGGCCTCGACATCGACGAGTTCGCCGGCCGCCTCAGCTTCTTCTTCGCCATCGGCATGGACTTCTTCATGGAGGTGGCCAAGCTCCGCGCCGCCCGCCTCCTGTGGCATCGCGTGATCGAGCCGTTCGGTCCGAAGAAGGCCGGCTCGCTGATGCTGCGCACGCACTGCCAGACGAGCGGCGTGTCCCTCACCGAGCAGGACCCGTACAACAACGTGGTCCGCACCACGCTCGAGGCGCTCGCCGCCGTCCTCGGCGGCACGCAGAGCCTGCACACGAACTCCTTCGACGAGGCCCTGGGTCTGCCCACCGACTTCTCGGCCCGCATCGCCCGCAACACGCAGCTGATCATCCAGGAGGAGACCGGCGTCCCTCAGGTGGTGGACCCGCTCGGGGGCTCGTACTACGTCGAGCGGCTGACGCAGGACCTGGCCGACAAGGCCTGGTCGATCATCGAGGAGGTCGAGGCCCTCGGCGGCATGACCAAGGCCGTCGACTCGGGCATGCCGAAGCTCCGGATCGAGGAGGCGGCCGCCCGGCGCCAGGCCCGCGTCGACCGCGGCGAGGAGATCGTCGTCGGCGTCAACAAGTACCGCGCCGAGGTGCCGGAGCACGTCGACGTGCTCGACGTCGACAACACGAAGGTCCGCGAGCAGCAGATCGCCCGCCTCGAGGAGATCCGGCGCACCCGTGACGCGGCGGCCTGCGACGCCGCCCTCACCGCCCTGCGCGAGGGCGCGGCCGGCAGCGGGAACCTGCTCGCGCTGTGCATCGACGCCGCCCGGGCCCGGGCCACCGTCGGCGAGATGAGCGATGCGATGGAGGCGGTGTTCGGCCGGCACAAGGCCGAGATCCGTAGCATCTCGGGCGTGTACGGCTCCGCGTACGAGGGCGACAAGGCCTTCGAGGCCGTGCAGCAGGAGGTGCGGGACTTCGCCAAGACCGTCGGCCGCCGCCCGCGGATCCTCGTCGCCAAGATGGGCCAGGACGGCCACGACCGCGGCGCCAAGGTCGTCGGCACGGCCTTCGCCGACCTCGGGTTCGACGTGGACTTCGGCCCGCTGTTCGAGACGCCGGCCGAGGTGGCCCGCGCCGCGGTCGAGAACGACGTGCACGTGATCGGCGTGTCGAGCCAGGCGGCGGGCCACAAGACCCTCGTCCCGCACCTCATCGAGGAGCTCCAGGCGGCCGGCGCCGACGACATCCTGGTGGTGGTCGGCGGTGTGATCCCGCCGCAGGACTACGCCTTCCTCGAGGCGGCCGGCGTGGTCGCGGTGTTCGGCCCCGGGACGAACATCCCCGAGGCGGCGGGACGGGTGATCGAGCTGATCCGAGAGAAGCTCGCCCCGTCCTGATGACGGCCTCTCTGGCGGAGCGGGTCCGCGCCGGGGACCGGCGGGCCCTGGCGAAGGCCATCACGCTCGTCGAGTCCACCCGTGAGGCCGACCGGGCCGAGGCGCGCGAGCTGCTCGACACCCTCCTGCCCGCCCCGACGGCGTCCCTGCGGGTCGGTCTGTCCGGGGCTCCGGGGGCCGGGAAGTCGAGCGTCATCGAGGCCCTCGGGACCCACGCGGTCGAGGCCGGCCATCGCCTGGCCGTGCTGGCCGTCGACCCGTCGAGCAAGCGCAGCGGCGGCTCCATCCTGGGCGACAAGACCCGGATGGCCGACCTCGGCCGCCGGCCCGAGGTGTTCATCCGGCCCTCCCCGAGCGGGGGCACGCTGGGGGGTGTCGCCCGGCGCACCCGGGAGGCGATCCTGCTGTGCGAGGCGGCCGGGTTCGATCTCGTCATGGTCGAGACCGTGGGCGTCGGCCAGTCCGAGGTCGCCGTGGCCGACCTGGTCGACCTGTTCCTGCTGGTGGTGGCCCCGGCCGGCGGGGACGAGCTCCAGGGCATCAAGCGCGGGATCATGGAGCTGGCCGACCTGATCGTCGTGAACAAGGCGGACGGGGACCTGCTGCCGGCCGCCAACCGTGCCGCGGCGGACCTGCGGCGGGCCGTCCACCTCCTGCGCCCGAAGCGCGAGGGCTGGGAGGTCGAGGTGCTCCTCGCGTCGGCCGCCGAGGGCACCGGCATCGTGGAGGTGTGGGACCACCTCACCGCCGGCGCCGAGCGGCTGCGGGCGGCGGGCGCCTTCGAGCCGGCGAGGGCCGATCAGGCGGTGTCCTGGATGTGGTCCGAGGTCAGGGAGGGCCTGCTGGACGCGTTCCTCGCCGACCCTGCGGTGCAGGCCGAGCTCGCCGCGAGCGAGCGGCAGATCCGCGCCGGCGAGCGCTCTCCGACGAGCGCCGCCCAGGCCCTCCTCGCCCGCGTCCGGCGCTCGTAGGCGCCGGCTCCGAGCCCGGCTCCCACGAGGGCGCGAGCTCGACGCTCGGCTGGTGGCCGTGGATGTACCGCTTCAGCCGCAGGGCGGGCTTCTCGATCAGCCGCCAGCTCCCGTAGGCGAGGGCGTACGTGATGACGAACGCCCCGACGGCCGCCGCCCACGGGTTGGTGCCCGGCCGGATGTCGGCCAGCACCTGCTGGATCGGGAAGGCGTAGATGTACACGCCGTAGCTCACGTCGCCCGGCCTCGTGATCGACCGGAGCCTCGGCCAGAGCGCGTAGCCGACGACGAAGAGCGTGTACGGCACCGTCACGAGGTACACGGCCTGCGCCATCGAGGTCTTCAGCGTCACGACCATCAGGGCGAGCATCGCCAGCATCAGCGCCGGCGACAGCACGATCTTCTCCCGGTACAGGTAGGCGAGGGTGCCCACGAGGAAGATCGCCAGCAGCTCCCAGAGCTGCACGACCGGCATGTGGAACCACACCCCATCGCCCAGGAACCTCGAGTCCGGCAGCCGCAGGTGGACGAAGAGCACCACGAGGAAGAACCCGAACACCCACGCCCGCCGGCGCAGGATCCCGAGCGCACCGAGCGCGAGGACCATCCCGTAGGCCACGACCTCGATCGGCAGCGACCACAGCGAGCCGTTCACCGCGACGGGGTACGGGTTGCCGTCGAACACCCCCGGAAGCGCGTACTGGATCGGGAAGACGAGGGAGTTGTCCCACACGTACGAGCGCGTGAGGGGGTCGCGCAGGTACTCGCCCAGTGGGAGCGTCGACGTGAAGGCGCCGACGACGAGGGCGCAGAACAGCGCCGCCACGATCAGCGCGGGCATCAGCCGCAGGGCCCGCTTGGCGAGGTACCGGATCACGTTCGGGTCCTCGTCCCAGCTGCGGGCGATGAGGTAGCCGCTCATCGCGAAGAAGCTGGAGACCGCCAGGTTGCCGAGCGTGAAGCCGAGCTGGTCGACGAAGACGTGCTCGCGGCCCGCGATCGGGAAGGCATGGTCGACGATGACGAGGCTCGCCGCGATCAGGCGCAGGGCGTCGAGGTTGTTCTCGCGCCGGTCGACGACGTCCGAGAGCAGCATCACGGATCGGCGCCGGGACGGGCTCGGCGCCGGAGCGCCTTCAGGCCGTCGACGATCCGGGCCAGCGGGCGGGTGGCCCGCCACCAGCGGGAGCGGCGCATCGCGTCGAGCTCGTTGCGCAGCGACTCGACCTCGGTCGAGGTGGCACCGGCCGCGTCGCCCTGCAGGTGGACCCGCTCCCACAGGTCGGCCAGCCGCGAGGCGCTGCCACGGGGCAGCAGGAACGGCTCGCGGTCCAGCTGGTCGAGGAGGAGGTGCTGCGTGGCCCGCCAGGTCTCCTGGCGGTGCAGCGAGGTGGACGACTCGCCCGACACCCACCGGTGGTAGATGCTCGTGACGCGCGGGACGTCGCGGACGCCGACGAGCGAGGCGGCCCGGATGAGGAAGTGCCAGTCCTCGATGACGTCGACCTGCTCGGAGAAGCGGAGGTTGGCGGCCTCGATCGCCGACCGGGGCACCGCCCACGAGCAGATCGGCGAGTGGTTCTGCCAGAGGTGCTGGGCCAGGTCGAAGGGCACGGCCCAGCGCAGCTCGAGGCCGTCGACGATGTCGTACGGGGTCGCGTCGCCGGGGATCTGCGCGATGGGACGCTCGGCCGTCCACGTCCGGACGATGCGCACGCCGTCGGCTCCCTCTCGGAAGGCCCCGACCCAGTCGGCGGTGACGAGGTCGTCGTCGTCGAGGAACGCGATGTAGTCGGCCCGCAGCCGCTCCAGCGCCTCGTTGAGCGGGCGGCTGCGACCGCCGGCCAGCACCGGCACCACGGACACCCGGCCGGCGAACGTCGGGTGGAACTCGGCCACCAGTGCCTCGGCGTCGGCGGCGACGGCGGGGTCCTGGTGGTGGACCATGAGCGACACGTCGAAGTCCTGGTCGATCTGCCCGGCGAGGCAGGTGAGCGCCTCGCGGAGGTTGTCGGGCCGGCGCAGCTGGGTCCGGACGACGACCGTGAGGAAGCGGGCCGGGGGCTCGGGCGCGACTGCGACGGGCGCGGCGGGGTACACCGACGGCGGCCGCTGCACCGGGAGGTAGGACCGCACGAACTCGAGGGTGCTGGCCGAGTCGTCGGCGAGGGAGCGGAGGTGGCGCAGGTGCTGGCCGAGGGGCGTGGCCTCCGCGAGGGCGGGATGGTCGCGCGGGAAGCGCTGGTCGCTCAGGGGCTGCTCGAAGTCGCGCCGGCCCACCTCCCGGAAGCCGGCCGCCGCGGTGCGCTCCTCGAGGCGATGGCGGTCGACGAGGCTCACGTTGCGCTCGTCGAGCAGGCCCGTGTCCGTGTAGTCGAAGCGCCCGAACAGCAGCTTGGCCGCCACGTCGGCGTGGGCGACGTTCGGCACGCTCACCACGAGCGCCGGCCCTCCGAGGCGGGTCACCGCCTCCCACAGCTCGTCCAGCACCTCGTCGAGCGACGGGAGCTGGGCCAGCACGTCGAGGAGGAGGACGACGGCCACGCGCCGGTCGCCCTTCACCTTCTCGACCGCGTCGGCGAGGTCGCCGCCGCGGAGGTCGAGCTGGTGGACCTCGAAGCCGCGACCCGCGAGGTCGTCGAGGCCGGCCTGGTCGAGGTCGCAACCGACGTAGGTGAAGCCTCGTTCGGCGAGCGCCTCGGCGGCGGCGCCGTGGCCGCACCCGAGGTCGAGGACCACGCCCGGCTCGAGGCGGAGCTCGTCGACGAGCTGCACCGCCTGGCCGGCGCCGCTCTGCCAGGTGAACGCGTGGCGGTCGCGGTCGGCCATCAGAACCGGTGCTCCGCGTACTCGCCCTGCACGAACTGCGCGACGCGCGCCGCGTCGTGGAGGGGCAGCGGCACCTCGCCCGCCGCCGCTCGGCGCCGGTACTCGACGAGCGCCTCCTGCTGTGGCGGTGCGCCGTGCCCCTCGACCCAGGCGACGGTCTCGTCGTGGATGTCGGGCCGGTCCCAGCGCGCCGCCAGCATCAGCCGGCCGAGCGTGCTGTGGAACACCTCGACGTCGGAGGCGATCTGCACGCCGCCACTCGACGGTCGCTTGTCGTGGAACACGGTGGCCCGCGGCGCGATCACGACCTCGTGGCCCGCGTAGCGGACCCGCCACGAGAAGTCGACGTCGTCGCAGTACAGCGGGAAGTGGTCGTGGTCGAACCCGTCGACCGCGTCGAACACGGCCCGCGGGACCGCGATGGCGCACGTCGAGGCCCAGCTCGTCCGGCCGTCGACCACGGAGTACCGCTTCGGGTGCTCCATCGGCAGCTGCCGGGCCTCCGCGATCCCCACGCCGTCGCGGGCCAGCGCGCCGAGCAGCTCGTCGAGCATGCGGGGCGAGGGGTACGTGTCGGGGTTGAGCGTGACGAGCACGTCGCCCCACCCGCCGGCCGCGAGGCGGTTGTGGCCGCCGGAGGAGCCGAGGTTGGCGTCGAAGAACTCGTACGAGAAGCCGTCGATGCCCTCGGCCCGGGCGCGGGCGTCGAGCTCTCGCACCTCCTCGTCCGGGAGCACCCGATCGGGCGAGCAGTCCCCGAGCACCCAGCGGCCCTCGGCGAGCCGGCCGGACCGGCGCGCGAGCGCGATCGTCCCGGCCACGCCGAACAGCAGTCGCCACACGTCGGCGTTGTCGTTGCGGTACAGCACCGTC
>DATFFY010000130.1:0-5474 GCA_035249805.1 Acidimicrobiales bacterium
ACGCGCGCGACGTCGGCATGGTCGACGATCCGCTCTTCCCCTCGAGCTTCGACGCCTGGAGCCGCGAGCTGCGCGAGCTCCGCGCCGTCGCCTGCGCGCCGCGGCTGGCGCCGCGCCCGCTGCTCGTCGTGCACGGCAGCGAGGACGATCTCGTGCCCGCGTTCGACGCCCGGGTGCTCGTCGACGCGCACGGCAAGGCCGAGCTGCGACTCGTCGACGGCGCGGGCCACCGCCTCCGCCACGACCCGCGGGCGGTGGCGGTGCTACTCGGCTGGCTCGACCGCCAACGGAACCGGCGCTGATCCGTCCTCCGCGGGCGCCGGGACGCCCCCCGGCCGGTCCATGCGGAGCAGCTGGGCGATCTTCGCGACCCAGCGGTCGGCCACCTCGGGCGGCAGGAAGGCGAGGTAGCCGATCCACATCGCCCAGCTGAAGAAGCCGACGTCGAAGAACACGTCGATGCCCAGGTGGAAGAGCACGCCGACGCCGAGCACCCAGGGCCGCAGGCGCCGGCTCCACACCGCGAACAGGAACGACGCCTCGAACGCGAGGGTGGCCCAGGTGAACAGGTTGAGGGCGGTCGCCTGGTCGTAGAGCCACTCGGGGGCGGTCACCCGCTGCAGGTCCTCGATCCGCAGCGCCTGTGCCAGTGCGGTGCCCTCGTGCCACGAGGCGCCCCGGATCTTCGCCCAGGCCGAGAGCGCGTACCCCACGGCGATCTGGAGCTGGAGCAGGCGCAGCGCCCACGGCGCCCGCCAGACGTTCGGCGATGCGAGCGCGCTGCCACGGGTCCGGAGGGCGTCGAGGGACAGGAGCAGGCCGCTCGGCGCCAGGGCGACGGCGACGCCGATCTGGCGCAGGACCAGGTCGCCCGAGTTGAAGATCGTGGTGTTCGTGCGCAGCAGGGCGACCATCGACAGCGCGGCCACCGCGGAGCTGAGCCGCGTGCGATAGCCGACCGCGGTGGCCAGCCCGGCGAGGAGCAGGAGCATCGTGACGACCAGCGGGCCGCTGCTCCAGTCGATCCAGTCGAGCGGGTTCCACGAGCCCGCGCCGCGGGCCCGGTCGTACCGCAGCTCACCGTCGGTGAGGAACGGATCCACGTCGGGTAGCAGCGTGATCGCCCACACGACGATCGTGAGGCCCCACGCCATCCGCACGAGCGCCATCGGGGAGGGGCTCTGCGGCTCGAAGAGGAACTGGTCCCAGGGCGAGCGGCGCTCGGGCGCCGCCGGCTCGGTCACCTCTCCCCCGGGTCGAGCTCGAGCGTGTAGTAGGTGAACTCCTCCCACGGCGGCTGCGGTCCCTGGATCGAGTTCTCGTGGAACAGGCGCACGAGCTCGACGCGCACCACGGCGCTGTCGCGGTCGTCGTAGAGCGACGCGATCCAGCGGGCGGTGGGATCCCAGATGTCCGTGTACTGGTCCGACCGGACCCGCTCGAGCCACTTCCGCCACCGGTAGTACCGGAGGTTCTCACCGACGATCGCCCCCTCGGGCAGGTGCCAGACCTCGGTCGACCCGTCGGCGAAGGTGACGCGGCCCTCGAGCTTCAGGCTCGTGCCCCGGGGGTCGGGCGCGAACACCCCCCAGGCCTGCTCGGCCGCGAGGAGGCGGATGACGCGGTTGGCCGTGGGCGACACCTCGCGCTCGATGGCCGACGGCGGGAGGTGGATGCCGATCTCGGCCAGGATCACGAGGACGACGAGCGCGCCGATGACCACCTGGCCCAGGGCGTGCCGCTCGAACCGCTCCGACAGCGAGGGTCGTCCGTCCACGGGGGACGAACCTAACCCCGTGCTGTGGCCCTACGAGGCCAGGAGGTCGAGCAGCTCGGGACGGCGGTCGCCGCGCGGGCGCAGGTCGCCGTGGAGGGCGGCCAGCACGGCAGCCGGGGAGAGGTCGCCGTCGATCCGCACGGCGGCGTGGAGCACGGCGGCGGCGCAGTGGGCGCTCAAGTCACGGATGCTGGCCACGTCGGCGCCGTGGGCGGCCCGGTAGGCCGCCTCGTCGGCGCCCTCGATCTGGGCCAGGAGGGCGAGGACCTTCTCCGGGTCCCCGATCTCGGCGGCCCAGCGGTCGGCCACCAGGGCGGCCAGAGGCCGTTCCTCGGGCCAGATCGACTGGGGCTCGACGGCGCCCCGGACGACGATCCTGGTCTCGACGGTGCTGCTGGTGGGGGTCCCGGTCATGGCTGCCTCCCGGCGTCCTGGGCGCTCTGCGCCCTTCCTTCGCCAGTAGGAGCCCCCGTCGGAGCGGACCCTTGCAGCTTTTCGGGAGATCTTCTGCGGCGACCGCTACGGCTCCGGGTCGGGGTCGCCCGTGAGCAGCCCCTTCGGCACCCGGGGGGCCTTCAGCTTCGGGAGCGGGCCGTCGTCCTTCGCCTTGCCCTCCGCCTTCTTCCGCTGCTTGAACTCCCGGACGCGCTGCAGGGTCTCCGCGGAGTCCACGTCGGCCACGGACCGTGGGGTGTCGTCGGAGAACGGGGCGGCGGGTGCCTCCCAGCCCTCGGGGGCGATCCCGAACCGCTTGGCCAGGAGCGCGAGGAAGATCCTGGCCTTCTCGCCGCCGAAGCCGGGGAGCCCCTTGAGGCGCTCGAACAGCTCGGGCCCGCTCGTCACCCCCGCCCACACGGCCTCGGCCCGGCCGCCGTACTCGTCGACGAGGTGCTGGCACAGCTGCTGGGTCCGCTTGGCCATCGAGGCCGGATACCGATGGAGGGCGGGCGGGCCCTTGAACATCGCCTCGAGCTGCTCGAGGGGCAGCGCCGCGATCGCGCCGGCGTCGAGCGTGCCGCCGAGCCGCTCCTTCAGCCGCAGCGGCGACGAGAACGCCCACTCCATCGGCACCTGCTGGTCGAGGAGCATGCCGATGAGCCGTGCGAGCGGATCCTCGACGAGCAGCTCGTCGGCCTCGGTGTTGCCGGTGACGGGCAGGACGGGCTTCTTCTCGGGCACGGCGTCGCAGCCTAGGCGTGGCCCCGGCGGGTGCCCGGGGCCACGCCTCGCGGCTCCGGCTACGTCGTCGCGCCTCGCATGCCGACGATGTCGCCGGTGTGGACTGCCTTGCCCCCGATGCCCCACTCCCCGCTGGCGACCTCTTCGATGGTCACCCACGTGACCGGTCGCATCGACTCGCCCTCGACGCTCACCATCGCGTCGGTCAGCTTCTCGATGATCGCTTCCTTCTCGTCGGCGTCGAAGACGCCTTCGATGAGCTTCACTTGGATCAACGGCATTGTTCCTCCTGGTTGGTTCGGGTGGTCGGGACCGGCGTCAGGCGCCGGTGATCGGGTTGCGTCCGAGGAACTTGCCGATCGCTCGGGCGACGGGCTTCGGGGACTGGATGTGGAGGAGGTGTCCGACGTCGGCGACCCGCCACTCCTCGACGTCCGGGAGCGAGCGCTCCAGGAGCTCGGCGACCTCGAACCAGAGGGGCTGCGTGTCGCTCCCGAGCACGGACAGGACGGGGCACTCGATGGTCGCCGCCTGCTCGGGCGTGAACACCCACGCCCCCAGCGCGGGCAGCTCGACGCCGAAGAACGTGTCGGCGTCCTTGACGGCCTGCGCGATCGCGCCGGGCAGCCGGTCCTCGAGCAGGGCTCGACAGGTCCCCCAGTCCGCGCCCCCCACCACGCTGAGGAAGAGGGCCACGGCGGTCTCGTGGTCGCCGCTGGCGTAGGCCTCGAAGGCCGGTCCGGCCTGCGCGAAGAACGCCTCGCCGGCCGGGACGGACAGCAGCGACAGCTCCAGCAGGGCCAGGGTGTGGACCACCTCGGGGTGGTCGAGGGCCAGCTGGGCGGCGACGGCCGCACCGCTCGAGTGCCCGGCGACGTGGGCCCGGGGCACCTCGAGGTGCTCGAGCAGCGCGAGCGCGTCGGCGGCGTGGTCCTCGACGGTCACGGGGGGCGGGGTGTGGGTGCTGCCGACCCAGCCACGCTTGTGGTAGCGGATCAGCTGGTAGCGGTCCGCCAGCGTCCGTTCCGACAGCAGGGGCAGGAAGCCGTCGGCGAGGACGGGGCTGATGAGCAGGACGGGCTCGCCCGACCCCACCACCTCGTACTCCAGCTCCACACCGTTGACGGTTGCGATCTCCATGGGTCCTCCTCGGGCCGGCCTCTCGGCTGGGGGCTTCGTGCTCCCACCCCACCGGCGCGCGGCGGAGGGATACGGCCGTAACCACGACGGGTACGGCGAGCCTCGGGAGGGCCCGGGACTACGATCGGCCCCGGATCGGAGGCGCCCGATGAGCGATGGCGCTGATGTTGGTCTCGTCGAGCGAGCACGGAGCGCGGCAGCCCGAGCAGATTGGCAGCAGGCGTTCGATCTCCTCATGGAGGCCGACGCGCTCGGCCTCCTGGCGCCCCCCGAGCTGCCGCTCCTCGGCGAGGTGGCCTACGCGGCCGGCCACCTCGACACGACCATCGAAGCCTGGGAGCGGGCCCACGCGGCCGCGCTGCAGGGTGGGGACGAGCTCGCCGCCGCGGGCGCCGCCGTCCGGCTCGCGATGCACCTGCTCTTCGACACCGCGCTCATGGCACCGGTGCGGGGGTGGCTGGCGAGGGCGGAACGGCTGCTGGAGGGCAAGGGGGACACCCCTGCCCACGCGTGGTTCGCGGTCGTCCGCACCTACGAGCGGATGCTGACCGGTGACACCGACGGGGCGCGGCACTGGGCGGGCCGTGCCATCGAGATCGGGACGGCGTGCGATCCCGCGGCCTGCGCCATCGGGCGGGTGGCCGAAGCCCGGCTGCTGATCCTCGACGGGGACGTCCAGAAGGGCCTGGCCCTGCTCGACGAGGCCGGTGTGGCCACGGTGTCGGGGGAGCTCGACCCGCTGTCCACGGGGGTCGTCTTCTGCGAGCTGGTGTGCGCGCTGCAGGGGCTCGCCCAGTACGACGTCGCCGAGGAGTGGACCGAGGCGATGGAGCGGTGGTGCGAGACCAACGCCATCGGCAGCCTGCACGGGCGCTGCAGGGTGCACCGCGCCGAGATCCTGCGCTTGCGCGGGTCCTGCGCCGAGGCGGAGCACCAGGCCCTGGCCGCCTGCGAGGAGCTGCGCCCGTACCTGCGACGAGAGCTCGGCTGGCCGCTCTACGAGCTCGGACGGATCCGGCTGCAGCGGGGAGACCTCCCCGGCGCCGAGGAGGCCCTGCTGGCGGCGCACGCCGCGGGGTGGGACCCCCAGCCCGGTCTCGCGCGGGTCCGACTGGCGCAGGGCGACGGGCCGGGGGCCGCCGAGTCCATCCGGGACGCCCTCGAGCGGCCGTTGCGAGTGCCCTCCAAGGAGCGCCCTCCGAACACCGACCTCCAGCGCGCGCCGTTGCTCGAGGCGCAGGTCGAGATCGCGATCGCGACGGGTGATCTCGAGCGGGCCCGCTCAGCGGCGTCCGAGCTGGAGCTCGTGGCCGCCCGGTTCGAGAGCGCCGCGCTGATGGCCGGCGCCAGCCTGGCGCGGGGGAGGGTGCAGCTCGCC
>DATFFY010000131.1:0-3200 GCA_035249805.1 Acidimicrobiales bacterium
CTGGCGCTACTTGATCGAGAAGTACAGGAGCAGGACCGCGATGCCGACGGCGATGCGGTAGACGACGAACGGCGCGAACGTGCGCGTGCGCACGAGGCGCAGCGTGCCCCACACGGCGAACCACCCCGTGATGCCGGAGGCGACGATGCCCCAGACGAACGGCGCCACGAACCCGTCGGGGATGCCCCCCTCGCCGAGCACGTCGACGCCCTTGAACACGATGGCGCCGAACGTGATCGGCAGGCTCATCAGGAAGGCGAAGCGGGCGGCGCCGTCGCGGCCCAGCCCCGCGAAGCGCCCCGCCGTCATCGTCACCCCGGAGCGCGAGACGCCCGGCTGGAGGGCGACGGCCTGCCCGATGCCCATGAGCACCGCGTCGCGCACACCGACCTCCTCGACGGTGCGCGTGCCCGGACGCCGGTCGGCCCACGCCAGCACGAGGCCGAACGCGATCAGCATCGTCGCGATCAGCCAGATGTGGCCGGTGCGCTCCTCGATCGGGTCGGACAGCACCGCGCCGGTGACGGCGGCCGGGATCGTCGACAGGGCGATCAGCCACGCGATCTTCCCGTCGTGCGTCGACAGAGCGCCACGGCGGAAGCCGGCCCGCACGTAGCGGACGACGTCGGCCCGGAAGTACGCGATCGCGCCGACCAGCGTGCCGATGTGGAGCGCGACGTCGAACGTCTTCTCCAGCGACTCCTGGCCGGCGAAGTCGTCCCAGTCGAACAGCCACGGCACGAGGCGGAGGTGACCGCTCGACGAGATCGGGAGGAACTCCGACAGGCCCTGGGTGATGCCGAGGACGATGGCGTGGAGGATCGGCACGCTCAGCTGCCGGACAGGGCGACGTCGGGGATCACGAGCGTGACGCCTCCGGTGCCGTCGGGCAACCACTCGAGGTCCGCGCCGACCGCGGCGATGTCGAGCAGGAGCCGCTGCACGGTCGAGGCCACCGTGGCCTCGCGGATCGGCTCGGCCAGCGCCCCCTCGCGCACCATCAGGCCGTCGACGCCGACGGAGAAGTCGCCCGACACCGGGTTCACGCCGGAGTGGAGCCCGGCCATCGAGGTGACGAGCACGCCGAGGTCGACGTCGGCGAGCAGCTCCTCGTGGGTGCCGGCTCCGGGCGTGACGACGATCGCCTGCGCACCGACGTCGGGCGTGCTCGAGAACCCGCGGCGGGCCGAGCCCGTCGACGCGGCGCCGGCCCGGCGGCCGGTGTAGCTGTTGTGCAGGAACCCCCGGAGCACGCCGTCGACGACGAGCTCGTTGCGGCGGTGGGCCAGCCCCTCACCGTCGTAGGCCTCCGCGCCGAGGGAGCGGATGTCGGTGGGGTCGTCGACGAAGGTCAGCAGCGGCGACGCGATCTGCTCGCCGACGCGGTCGCCGAACGGCGAGCGTCCCTTGATCACCGCGCTGCCGTTCAGCATCCCGCCGACGATGCCGAGCACGGTGGCGGCCATCCGGGGCTCGAGCACGAGCGCCACCCGCTGGGTGGTCGGCTTCGTCGAGCCGAGGAGGCGGGTGGAGCGCAGCACGGCGTCGTCGGCCGCCTCCTCGACGTCGAGGTCGGCCAGCTCGCGGCCGACCGACAGCCCGGCCTCGATCTGGGTCTCGCCGTCCTGGGTCGCGAGCGCCTGCACCATCAGGTAGCAGGTGCTGTGGCGGCCCCAGGCCCGGATCCCGGTGCTCGTGGCCACGGCGCCCTCGCTGCGCCCGTCGCTGAAGACCGCCGTGCGCACGCCGGTGACGCGCGGGTCGCGCCCGAGGGTCGCCCGCTCGAGCTCGAGGGCCATGGCGACCTTGTCCGGGGTCGGCACGTCGACCATCCCCGGCCGCCACACGTCGAGGTCCGGGGCCGTCACGCCGTCGGGTTCGGCCAGGCCGTTGTGCTCGTCGGGCTGCGCGAACTCGGCGTTGTCCCGGGCCTCGGCCAGCGCGTCGAGCACGACGCCCTCGTCGAGGGTGCCCGCGTACGCGAAGCCCTCGCGCCCGTCGACGATCACCCGAACGCCGACGCCCGCGGTGCTGGCCTGGGTGAGGGACTCCACATCGCCGCCGTACGCACGCACGGTGGTGGAGGTGCTGCGGGCGACGAAGGCCTCGACCTGCTCACCGGGCGCGGCCCGGTCGGCCAGGCGCGTCGCGACGTCGAGCAGCTCCGGACCGGACGTCATCTAGGCGGTGCCGCCGACGGTGAGGGCAGGGACCCGCAGGGTCGGCACGCCGTCGCCGACGGGCACGCCCTGGCCGTCCTTGCCGCACATGCCGGGGCTGCCCATCGCGAAGTCGTGGCCGACCGCATCGATGCTGGCGAGCACGTCGGGGCCGTTGCCGATGAGGTTGCCCTCGCGGATCGGCTCGGTGATCTCGCCGTCCTCGATGAGGTACGCCTCGGTCATCCCGAACACGAAGTCGCCCGTGGCGGTGTTGACCTGGCCACCGCCGAGGTGGGCCACGTACACCCCGTTGGGCGTCGAGGCGATGATGTCGTCGGGCGAGTCGGGACCGGCCAGCACGTAGGTGTTGGTCATCCGCACCATCGGGAGGTGCTTGTACGACTGCCGCCGGCCGTTGCCCGAGCGGGGCCGGCCCTCCTTGCGGGAGCGGAGCAGGTCCCACATGTAGTCGGTGAGGATGCCGTCCTCGATGAGGACGTTGCGGTGGGCGGGGCTGCCCTCGTCGTCCACCGCGAAGCAGCCCCACTCCTCGGCCATCGTGCCGTCGTCGACCAGCGTGATGCGCGGGTCGGCCACCCGCTCGCCGATGCGACCGGCGAACACCGACGCGCCCTTGGCCACGAGGTCGGCCTCGAGGCCGTGGCCGCAGGCCTCGTGGAACAGGACGCCGCCGCCGCCCGGGCCGATGACCACCGGCATCGTGCCCGACGGCGCGGGCCGGGCCGCGAGCTTGCGCAGCGCGCGGGTGGCCGCCTCGCGGGCGAGGTCGGTGACGTCGTACGCGTCGAACAGCTCGAAGCCGACGGTGCGGCCGAGCGACTGGTACCCGGTCTGCATGCCCGTGTCGCCCGAGGCGACCGCCATCACGCTGAAGAGCGTGCGCACCTGGTCGTCCTCGGTGAGCAGGCCGTCGCTGTTGGCGACGAGGATGCGCCGGCGCGTGTCGCCGTAGCGAGCGCCCACCTGCGTGATGGCGCTGCTCACACCGCGAGCCGCCTCGTTGGCGCGGCGCAGGAT
>DATFFY010000132.1:0-4028 GCA_035249805.1 Acidimicrobiales bacterium
CGGGCGGCGGCCAGCCGCGGGAGCCGCGCCGTTCGACGCCGGTCGAGGCCGTGCTGCCGACCGGCGGGCTGGAGCTGGACGACGACGTGCTCGAGGCCCGGCGCGGCCGCGAGCGGAAGGGTCGCCCGGTCGGCCGCTACCTCATGTGCGTCCACGTCTCCCCGAAGGCCACGCAGATCGCGGTGCTGGAGGGCCGGGCCCTCCTGGAGCACTACGTCTCCCGCCCGTCCGACGACATCTCCCAGATCCACGGGAACATCTACCTGGGCAAGGTCCAGAACGTCCTGCCCGGCATGGAGGCGGCGTTCGTCGACATCGGCACCCCCAAGAACGCGGTGCTCTACCGCGGCGACGTGCACTACGACCCGGAGGACGTCGAGCGAAAGGGCCAGCCGCCCAAGATCGAGCAGATGCTCAAGGCCAAGCAGACGATCATCTGCCAGGTCACGAAGAACCCGATCGGGGCCAAGGGGGCCCGCCTCACGCAGGAGGTGTCGCTGCCGGGCCGGTTCGTCGTGCTCATCCCGAACAGCTCCACGTACGGCATCTCCAAGCGCCTCGCCGACGACGAGCGCAAGCGCCTCCGCGGCATCCTCGACCGGGTGAAGCCCGCCGAGCACGGCGTCATCGTCCGCACCGCGGCCGAAGGGGTGAGCACCGACGAGATCGAGGCCGACGTCCTCCGCCTCGTCGAGCAGTGGGCGCAGATCGACGCCCTCGCGAAGCGCTCCCAGGCACCGGCGCTGCTCTACCGCGAGCCCGACATGGCCGTGCGGGTGATCCGGGAGGAGTTCAACAACGACTACCGGGGCGTCGTCATCGACGACAAGGAGCTCTACGAGTCCGTGCGGGACTACGTCGCCAGCATCAGCCCCGAGCTGGCCGACCGCGTCGAGCACTTCGACCCCGACGTCGAGCAGCTCCCGCTGTACGAGCGCTTCCACGTCCACGAGCAGCTCCACAAGGCCCTCGACCGCAAGGTCTGGCTGCCCTCCGGTGGGTCGCTCATCATCGAGCACACCGAGGCCCTCACCGTCATCGACGTGAACACCGGCAAGAACGTCGGCACCTCGAGCCTCGAGGAGACGGTCTTCCGGAACAACCTCGAGGCCGCCACCGAGATCGCCCGACAGCTCCGGCTCCGGGACGTCGGCGGGATCATCGTCGTCGACTTCATCGACATGGAGATCCGGGCGAACCGGGACGAGGTCGTGCGGGTGTTCCGCCAGGCCCTGGCCCGGGACAAGACCCGCACCCAGGTGTTCGAGATCTCGGACCTGGGCCTCTGCGAGATGACCCGCAAGCGGATCGGGGAGGGCCTCGTCGAGTCCTTCGCCGGCCGGTGCCCCACCTGCGAGGGCCGGGGCCTCCTGATCGACCCCGACCTCCTCCCGTCGGATTGAGCGGGTTCGAACCGCCGGGGTAGCATCGTCCGTCCGCTTTCCAAGGGAAGTCCCATGTACGCAGTGATCAAGACCGGCGGCAAGCAGGAGAAGGTCGAGGCCGGCCAGGTCGTCAACGTCGAGCGCCTCGGCGCTGCCGTGGGCGACGAGGTCACCCTGACCCCGGTGCTCGTCGTCGACGGCGACACCGTGCTCGCCACGCCGGGCCAGCTGGCCGGCGCCACGGTCACCGGTCGCGTCGTCGGCGAGGCCGCCGGCCCGAAGATCACGGGGTTCAAGTACAAGAACAAGTCGAACCAGCGGAAGCGCTGGGGCCACCGCCAGCACTACGACGCCATCGAGATCACCGCGATCTCGAAGGGGTAGAGGGAGCACCGATGTCCAAGACCAAGGGCGGCGGTTCCACCCGGAACGGCCGTGACTCTGCAGCCCAGCGCCTCGGTGTGAAGGTCTTCGACGGCACAGCCGTCACCGCCGGCACGATCATCGTCCGCCAGCGGGGCACCAAGTTCCACCCGGGGGAGAACGTCGGCCGCGGTGGCGACGACACCCTCTTCGCGCTCACCGCCGGCAAGGTGAAGTTCGGTCAGCGCAAGGGTCGCAAGCTCGTCGACGTCCTCTGACGAGAACGAGGTGCGGGGGCCGGGCCTCCGCAGGCGAGACTAGGACCGTGTCGCAGTTCGTCGACGAGTGCGGCCTCCACGTGAAGGGAGGCGACGGTGGCGCGGGGTGCGTCTCGTTCCGTCGCGAGGCCCACACGCCGCGTGGCGGACCGGACGGCGGCGACGGCGGCCGGGGCGGGAGCGTCTGGCTCGTGGCCGACCGCAACGTGGCCTCGCTGATCGGGTTCAAGGACCACCCACACCGCGCCGCGCAGAGCGGCACCCACGGCAAGGGCAAGCGCAAGCACGGGGCCAGCGGCAACGACCTCGTGGTACCCGTACCCGAGGGGACCTCGATCAAGGACCAGACCGGCGTGGTCCTGGCCGACCTCGTGCACGTCGGCGACCGGTGGGAGGCGGCGGAGGGAGGCCGCGGCGGGCGGGGCAACGCGCGGTTCCTGTCCAACCGGCGACGGGCGCCCGCGTTCGCCGAGCAGGGGGAGGTCGGCGAGGAGCGCTGGCTCCGCCTCGAGCTGAAGCTCATGGCCGACGTCGCGCTCGTCGGCTTCCCGAGCGTGGGCAAGTCGACGCTCGTCTCCGTGATCTCCGCGGCGAAGCCGAAGATCGCCGACTACCCGTTCACGACGCTCGAGCCCAACCTCGGTGTCGTGCGGGTCGACGACGCCACCGAGTTCGTCGTGGCCGACCTTCCCGGCCTCATCGAGGGCGCCAGCGAGGGCCGCGGCCTGGGCCACCGGTTCCTCCGCCACGTGGAGCGGGCGCGCGTGCTCGTCCTGCTCCTCGACCTGTCGCCGCTGGCCGAGCACCCGCCGGCGGAGCAGGAGCGGATCCTCCTGCGCGAGCTGGCCGACTACCAGCCCGACCTGCTCGACCGTCCCCGCATCGTCGTGGGCTCGCGGGCGGACCTCGCGGCGCCCGACGTCGCCTTCACGGGCGCCCGCATCACCGCCGTGACGGGCGACGGCGTCCCCGCGCTCGTCGGCAGGATGGCGTCGGCGGTGGCCGAGGCTCGCGCGCACCAGCCCGAGCCCGACGGGTTCATCGTGCACCGGCCGGCAGCCGAGGGCTACCGCATCGAGCGCGAGGACAGCGGCGCGTTCGTCGTCGTCGGCCGCCAGGCCGAGCGTGCGGTCGCGCTGTCGGACCTCACCAACGTCGAGGCGCTCGACGAGGCCCACCGCCGCCTGAGGTCGCTCGGCGTGGACAAGGCGCTCGCCCGAGCGGGGGCCCGACCCGGCGACGAGGTCCACATCGGCCGTCTCTCCTTCACCTACGAGGAGGACTGATGCGGCTCGTGGTGAAGGTGGGGACATCGTCGATCACCGACGCGATGGGCCACGTCGACGAGGCGGCCGTGGCCAAGCTGTGCACGGAGGCGGCCGGCCTCCGCGCCGAGGGCCACGTGGTGGTGGTCGTCACGTCCGGCGCCATCGCGGCGGGGCTGCCGGCGGTGGGTCTCGACGGCGAGCGACCCCGGGACGCGGTCACGCTGCAGGCCGTCTCCGCCGTCGGGCAGACCCGTCTCATGCGCGTGTACGAGAGCGCCTTCGCCGAGCACGATCTGGTCGCCGGTCAGGTGCTGCTCGTGCCCCACGACTTCACCATCCGCCAGCAGTACCTTCACGCTCGAGCCACCATGGAGCGGCTGCTCGAGCTCGGCGTGGTGCCCATCGTCAACGAGAACGACGCGGTGGCCGACGACGAGATCCGCTTCGGGGACAACGACCGGCTCGCCGCGCTCGTGGCCCACCTCGTCTCTGCCGATCTCCTCGTCCTGCTCACCGACGCGCCCGGCCTGCTGACCGCCGACCCCCGGCTCGATTCGTCGGCCTCGCTGATCGAGGAGATCCTCGAGGTCGACCACGAGCTGGAGGCCGTGGCCGCGGGCCCGGGCACCGCGCGGGGCAGCGGGGGGATGGCCTCCAAGCTGGCGGCCGCCAAGATCGCGGCGTGGTCCGGGGTGCGAGCGGTGATCGCCCAGGCCTCGCGCGATCGAGTGCTC